>DAOWEF010000075.1 GCA_030638665.1 Dehalococcoidia bacterium | reverse complement strand
TCTCAGCTCTGGTGACAAACCAGCGCGCTACCTCTTTGGCGTGATAGGTAATTATGATATCGGCGCCAGCTCGTTTGATGGCGGTAAGTATTTCCATGGTAGCGCGCTGCTCCTCTATCCATCCGCGTGCTGCCGCAGCCTTCACCAATGAGTATTCACCGCTCACGTTGTAGGCTGCCAGGGGGTAATTGAATGTATCCCGCACCTTGCGAATCACGTCCAGATACGCCAGAGCCGGCTTGACCATCACCATATCAGCTCCCTCAGCGATATCCTGCTCCACCTCTCTCATCGCTTCTCGCACATTGGGAGGATCCATCTGATAGGAGCGGCGGTCGCCGAACTGTGGCGCCGACTCGGCGGCCTCTCGGAATGGGCCGTAGAAAGCCGAGGTATACTTTGCCGCATAGGATAGTATCGGGATATGGGTAAATCCTGATTCGTCCAGCGCCTGTCGAATTCGCTTCACCTGCCCATCCATCATGGCAGAAGGAGCTATAATATCGACACCAGCCTCGGCATGGGAAACCGCCATCCTAGCTAAAAGCTCCAGCGTCTTGTCATTATCAACCTCACCATGCACCACCACGCCGCAGTGCCCGTGACTGGTGTATTCGCAAAGGCAGACATCAGTAATCACCAGAAGTTCAGGGGCCGCCTTCTTGATGATTCGTATAGCTTGCTGGACAACTCCATCAGGACGATAGCCCGCGGAGCCGAGGTCATCCCTCTCTTCCGGAATGCCAAAGAGGATCACGGCCGCGATGCCAAGATTAACAATCTCCTCGATTTCCTGTGGCAATAGATCGACCGAGTATTGAAAAATGCCCGGCATGGAACCTATTTCACCCTTCACGCCCTGGCCATGGATTACGAACAGGGGGAAGACCAAGTCACTCACGTTGAGCGAGGTCTCCCCAACCAGTTGACGCAAAGCCTCATTACGGCGAAGTCGGCGTAACCTTTTCGTACTTTTTGCCTGTCTCATCCGGTTCGTCCTAACAGCCAATAACATATCACCATTGCCGCGGCGTAGCGGAGGAAATCCAGTCACTAGACCTCCCCTTCATGCTCCCGCAGGTAGAGCTCTATAGCCGCTACCAAACCAGGGATGGTATGCTCTCGAGCAATGATGTCCACCGTCAGTCCCGCTTTTTCGGCAGTAGCTGCTGTTATAGGGCCGATGCAGGCGATCTTAGCCTGCTTTGCCGCGTGCAACTCATTTCCAAGCGCCGCTAGGAGATTGGTCACTGTAGAGGAACTGGTGAAGGTGATAATATCAATTTTTCCGTCCAGAAACATCTGTTTGGCCCGGGAAATGGATTCAGCGGGAGGCCTGGTAAGGTATGCAGTGACTTCATGAGGCTCCGCCCCAAGCTCGATAAGTTTATTAATCAAGGCTTTTGGCGCAATATCCGACCGAAGCAACAATATCCGAATCCCATCGATTCCGATAGCTGCTAGCCCAGCGACTATTCCCTCGCTCGTATGCTCTTCCGGCAAGAGGTCAGGATAGAGTCCCCGCACCACCAACGCCTCTGCCGTCGCCGGGCCGATGGCTCCGATTCTAACGTGCCGAAACCAGCGGGCATCCAGATTCAAAGCGCGTAATCGCCTCCAGAATGCATCCACCCCATTGGCACTGGTGAAGAGCACCCAGTGATAATCTGGCAGACCTAAGATTGCTTTATCCAGTTCACCAGAATCGGGGACGTCTTCGATCTCTATCACCGGCAATTCCACAGGCTCGGCGCCACATTCCCCAAGCAGCCTGCTCAAGACGCTGGCCTGGTTTCGGGATCGGGTCACCAGAACGCGCTTGCCGAATAGTGGCCGATTATCAAACCAAGCCAGCCTCTGCCGAAGCCCAACAACCTCGCCGATGACGATTACCACCGGTGGCTGAAAATCCGCTCTCTCGGCTGCCTCCACAATGGTTGCCAGGGTTCCAGTAAGCGTTTGCTGCTGAAGCGTCGTTCCCTGGCGAATCACGGCCACCGGGGTGTTCGGTGCTTTGCCACTTTTTAGCAACGCCTCGACTATACGGGCCAGATTGCCCATTCCCATTAAGCAAACCAGCGTGTCAACCCCAGTCGCGAGTTTTTCCCAGTTTATGCTGGATATGTCCTTTGTGGGATCTTCATGTCCCGTGGTAACGGCAAAAGAGGATGCCACACGCCGATGCGTGACCGGTATGCCGGCATAGGCCGGCACTGCCAGCGCCGAGGAGATGCCAGGGACAAGTTCGAAGGGTATTTTATTGGCAAAAAGGGCCTCGGCCTCCTCACCACCCCGCCCTAAAACAAAGGGGTCACCCCCCTTAAGCCGCACCACGACCTTGCCCTCCCTGGCCTTATCAACCAGGATTTGGTTGATCTCGTGCTGCTCTCTGGCATGGGTTTTAGAGGATTTACCTACATAGATCACCTCGGCATCATGACGGGTGAAATCCAAGAGCCCGTTGTCAATCAATCGGTCATAGACAATAACGTCGGCTCGCTTGAGGCATTCGATCCCCTTGGCCGTGATCAGGCCAGGATCTCCTGGCCCGGCGCCCACCAGATAAACCTTGCCCTGCGTCATACCCCGACCCTCTCGATCAGGGAAGCGGCTCCCAATTCCATCATCTGCTTAGCCAATCGGTAACCTGCCTCTTCCGCAGCCAGAGCATTGCCTTCCATCTCAGCGCGCAAGATGTCACCGCGAACGGGATCGGCCACCATGCCGCGAAGATGGAGAGTGTTGTTCCTCAGCGTGCCCAACGCAGCTATCGGCGCGCGGCACCCCCCACCCAGCGACTTCAGGAAAGCGCGTTCGGCGGTCACGCTCAGCCAGCTTGGCTCATGATTTAGCGGGGCAACCAGTTCGCCCATCTGGGCATCGTCGGCGCGAATCTCGATCCCCAAAGCTCCCTGCCCCACCGCAGGGACAAAGATGTCAGTTGATAGGTGCTCAGTTATCATGCTTTCCATTCCCAGTCGAATCAGGGCGGCAGCGGCCAGTAGCACGCCATCCAGCTCAACCGAAGCGGCTTTCCTCAGCCGGGTGTCAATATTCCCCCTCAGCGGACGGGTCTCAACATCGGGACGCTGAGCCAGAAGTTGAACAGCACGCCTTTGACTGCCTGTGCCGATCCTAGCCCCCGGTGGTAGTTCTGCTAGTCTCCCCAAAGATGAGACCAGGACATCCCGGGGATCGACTCTTTCAGTCACCGCAGCTAGCCGAAACCCCTCAGGAGTCTCGGTGGGCATATCCTTGAGACTGTGCACCGCCAAGTCTATCTTACTCTCTAAGAGAGCCTCTTCCAGTTCTTTCACAAACACCCCCACACCGGCCATCCGATCCAGGGGGACTTTACGCTCACGGTCGCCTCTGGTTATTATTGTGGCGAGGCTGAACTCATATTCAGGATTTAACCATTGTAGTTTGGCCAATACACCTTCAGCTTGAATTGTAGCCAGCTTGCTGCTACGTGTGCCAACGATAATGCGTTTCCCCGTCTTCATTCCTAGACCTGCCCGTCGAGATTAAAAAGCTCCCCTACGGTTTGGAGGAAGTCTTTGCCGCGATGCCCGCCATGCTTGAGGTATTGGATAGGATTATGAAGTATCTTGTTCACTATGGCCTTGGTCATGGCCTCCAGGCTATCCCGCTCTTCCTGAGATAGCGGCGGCAGCTTTTTCAGCGTTATGCTCAGCTGGCGTTGGCGAATCTCTTCTGCCATCTGCATCAGGGCGCTAATTGCAGGTTTCGCCTCCAGGGCTTGCCACCGTGCCACGAGGCGTTCCATCTCATTGTCCACGACTTGCATCGCCCTGGCGATTTCTTTCTCTCTGGCCTTACGGTTAATCTTAGATACCTGAGTGAAGTCATCGATATCGTAGAGGGAGACACCTTCGATTTGCCCTACCTCCAGCTCCACATCACGAGGCACAGCGATATCAACGATTACCAGGGGGCGTCCCGCCCGGGACCGCATCACCTTCTCCATAAGCTCGTGATGCACCACAAAGTGAGGTGCACCGGTGCAGGTAATGAGTATATCAGCCGCCTCCATTTCGGACTGCATTTCGCTTATATTGACGGCATTTCCCCCCAGAACCAAGGCCAACTCTTTAGCACTCTCCAGCGATCGGCTGGTCACCGTTATCTGCGAAACCCCCCTTTGGAAGAAGGTCCTGGCTACCAGCTTGCCCGCCTCGCCGGCGCCGATGAGGAGCACCCGGCAATGGCGAATGTCGCCGGTGATTTTGGTGGCTAGATCAACCGCCACCGAGCTCACCGAGAGGGCATTCTTGCTGATATCGGTGTTATCCCTCACCCGTCTACCGGTGCGGATGGCGTGGCGAAATAGGTTCCTCAGTGGCAGATTCACCATCTGGGCCTGCTCTGCGTCCTCCAGCGCCTGTCTCACCTGGCCCAGTATCTCCCACTCGCCTACTATCATCGAACATAGCCCCGCTGCCGTTTCCGAAAGATGCCTCATTGCCACGTAATTGAAAGAGCTGTGTACATATGGGGCTAGCTCCTCTTCCGAAATGCCAGACCAGTCTTTGAGGAATTTGCGTATAGCCTGTTCAGCGGGCTGGTCATCCTCATCCAGGGCATAAATCTCAGTCCGGTTGCAGGTTGCAAGTATGACACCGTGGGGAACATAATTGCGCAGGGAAGCCAGTGCCTCCTGCATTTGGCGTCTTGGAATACTCAACTTCCCCCTGACTGAAACCGGGGTTGTGCTGTAGTTCACGCCCAATACACAAACCTGCGGGCCTGCTAGTTCGATGTTCCCATCCATTCTATTCGTGCCTCCCGAAAATACTTAACAACCTCTGTTTAGCTTCATCCCACTGCCCCAGGCGCAGTAATTCAAGCAACACGTCCAAATCCAAGGCTTGCTGCCAGACTTCGGCAGGTATGGTGATACCCTCTTGTTTTAGTTCGGAACGCACCTGCGAAACTAGCAAAGCCAGCGAAGCGTATTCATCCCCAAAGCTTTTTTCTAGCTCAGTCCTGAGTCTGCGTGCCAGTGCTGGGCTCTTGCCACCAGTGGAAACGGCTATGGTCACATCGCCACGGTGCAAACACGACGGAACGATAAAGCTGGAAAATTCTGGGATATCCACCACATTAATTAGAATTCCAAGTTTCAGGGCCTCTTCAGCCACTTGATCATTTATTTTGCTATTATCCGTGGCCGCCACCACAACAAATGAGCCACACAGATCGCCAGGCTTGTATTCGTGCAGTGTGGAAAGCACCGCACTACTAGCCACCAGGCGGTTAATCTCAGGACATAGCTCAGGGCTAATTATCTCCACCCGAGCACCATACTCCACCAGCACCTCAGCCCTGCGCAGCGCAACCCCACCCCCGCCGACCAACACGCATCGATTCCCTTTGATGTCCACCATGATTGGGCAGTATGACATTCTCTATCCTGCATCTTCTGTTCTTCGTTCATGCTCTGAATTTCACCCGTTCCTTTTTAAATTCCTTAATCGTGAAAAGCGCCTCGTATTCCTGAATACCACTCCGGGCGGCAATTATCTCTATGGTGCGTTTTAACCCCTCTTTTGTCTTACCATGAATCATGGTAAACACATTATACGGCCAACTCTGATTTGCCTTTCGCTCGTAGTAGTGGCTCACCTCCCTGAAAGCGGACATTATCTCGCCCGCTTCCTCTACCACCGAGGACGGGACTCTCCAGCAGACCATGGCGTTAGCCGCAAAGCCGGCATTTTGGTGCCTGATCGATGCACCGAAGCGTCGCATAACACCGCGCTCCTTAAGCCATCGGCAGCATCTCAGGAACTCATTGACTTCCATGCCAACATGCTCTGCCATAGCATCGAAGGGCCTGCTCAGTAAAGTGATGTCCTGCTGTATCTCGCTGATCACCGCCTTTTCCGAAGACGATAGCGTAGACACCGCTTGCAGCGCGCCTTGCGGCGTCTTAGGCGGATTATTGTGAAAATTAACCGGGAGGTCATTGTCTGCCATATCGAAGAAGACGCCTATTTCGAAATGCCGTACCGCTGGTAAATCCAGTACTTGCTCCGGGCCAACCTTATTGGCCAAAGTTTGTAGCTCACTCTCCAGGTCATCTCCCGGCGGAACAGTCAGGGTGAACCACAGATTGAGAGCGCCAGCTCTACCGTAATTATGGCTCACTCCGGGATGCTCATTTACAATCTGTGCCGCCTCTTCGAGCCTGTCCTCGGAAACGCGCATGGCCACCAGAGTGCTCTGATAGCCAAGGCTACGGGAATCGAAGAGGGGACCGATATACCGTATAATCCGCGCCTCCTTTAACCGCGTTATTCGCCGAATAACGTCTTCTTCCTCCAACCCAAGGCTTAACCCCAGGTCAGCGAAAGGTTCCCGGCTCAAGGGGAAATTTGCCTGCAACAGATTGAGCAAGCTTCTGTCAGTATTGTCCAGCTTGACTTCTTTCACCCTTTCGCTCTTTTCTGATGAGTCCTGAGATTGTTGTTATTTAAAAGGATATCGTCGCCTCAGTTTGTCTTCTTCGCCCTTTGTTCACACCTTGCATGCCGGCCTTGAGCCGCGCCTGGCAACCGGTTGATATACGCAATATGGTTCCGCCTCAAGATAATCGCCAGTAGCCTCATAGGCCCGGGCGCGGCAGCCACCACAAGGTCGCCGGTATTCGCAAACGCCGCACTTACCTTTGAGGTTCGAGAGGTCTCTGAGCTCTGCAAAGAGGGGTGAATCAGCCCAGATTTTGGAAAAACTCTCCCTCCGCACATTTCCCGCCTCGACATTGAGATACCCACACCCCTGTATTCGGCCCACATGAGAGATGAAGCAAAAGCCTACACCGGCGAGACACCCCCGGGTAGCCGAATCCAGGGTTGGAGGACTGCCCATCTGGCTTTTCGCACTCTCTTTCTGCTTCTGCAGAGTTATCCGCATGTAGTGCGGGGCATCAGTAGGCTTGAAGGATATCCGATTGCCGAACTGCAACTGTTTGTCATAGATCCAATTGAGTATCTGCTCATGCTCTTGGGGAAGGAGTTCAACCTCGGCCAGGTCTTTTCCCCGCCCTGTCGGCACCAACATGAACGGGTGCAAGGCAACAGCTCCCAGGTCAAGCGCAAGGTTCAGCAGGCCGTCCAGATGGGGCGCATTCATCTTGGTGATGGTGCTATTTATCTGCACATCAATTCCGGCGCGCCGGGCCTCTTTTACGCCCGCCACCGCAGCCTCGAAAGCACCTACTTTCCCGCGAAACTCGTCTTGCAATTTGGGAATGGGAAAGTCAATGCTCACCCCGATTCGAGATATTGGCACCTCCTTCATCGCGGCAGCCACCTCGCTCGTGATGAGCGTGCCGTTGGTGCCGATCACCACGCGAAGACCACGCTCTGTGGCATATCTGCCGATCTGGAATATGTCTGAACGAAGAAGCGGCTCCCCGCCGGTAAGGATCAGAATGGGCTTGCCCACCTCCACAATGCTATCGATCAGCCTGAAGCACTCCTCAAGAGGGAGTTCACCCTCGTAGTTCTCATCTGTTGCCGCTGCTCGACAATGGGCACAGAACAGGTTGCACCTTTTAGTTATCTCCCAGGCGACGAGCTTCAAGTCTGAGATGAGGTGATTCTTATCAGCTGCTTCCGTCATCGCACAATTCCAATCTCCCGGTCGGTTAGATAGCAGGCCGGGTCTTCCTGCCAGATGTCACCTGAGACTGCCTCGGCCCGTGCTCTCAGGTTGCCATTACAAATATCGAGGTAGCTGCATCGCGCGCAGCGGCCTTTGAGCAATGCCTTTCGATCCTTTAGACCACGCATCACTGGATTTGAGGTGTCCAGCCATATATGGCCAAACGCCTGCTCCCGCACATTACCGACCGTGACATTCCTCCAGAATTGATCGGGGTGGACATTGCCCACCTCATCTACCGCACCTATTAGAATGCCGGAGTTATTGCCGCCGTTCCAGCGCAGTAAAGATAGAACCTTTTCGGCACGCGTCGGATCTTGCTGCTTGAATTTGAGGTAGAGATAGACCCCATCGGCATGGTTGCCAACCAGAAGGGTTTCCTTGCGAAGCCCTCGACGGTGAAGATCGAGCGTGCGATCACATATGAGGTCAATGACCTTCCTCATCTCAGCGTGGCTGAGGTCGCTTCCCCTCAGGTTATTCCCCCGGCCTGCATATGCCAGATGATAGAAACAAACGCGATCTACATTCTCCCGCTCCACTAAATCGAAGATAGCGGGAATCTCATGATGATTTGAGCGAGTAATCGTCATCCTGAGCGATACCCTCTGTCCTATCGAGACGCAATTGCGGATACCATGCAGGGCCGCCTCATATGCTCCTTTTTTACCCCGGAACCGGTCGTTCTTGTCGCCGATGCCATCCAGGCTAATCCCCACTTCTCGGAAACCTATGTTGCGCATCTCACCGGCCATTTCCTGAGTTATCAATGTGCCATTGCTTGAGGCTACTATTCCGATGCCCTGTTTGGCAGCGAACTTGGCAAGCTCTAGGAAATCCAGTCTCATTAGTGGCTCGCCGCCTGAAAAGAGGATCACCGGGACGCCAAACTCAGCCAGTTGGCGGATGAAGGCCTTGCCCTCATCAGTGTTCATCTCTACATCAAAGCTTTGAGCATCAGCATCGGCATAGCAATGTATACAATTAAGGTTGCACCGCTTGGTACAGTTCCAGACAACTACGGGTCTCGGCTCGGACGTAGGCGAAAGGTCTTCTTCCTTCCCGTAGCGCAGGTAATCGCCCGGTCCAATTTCATCGCAGAGCAGCCTTGAAACCGAGATCATTTAGCTCCGCCTCGGTCTTTTTACTGGATTGCGATTCTGGCGATCCTGGTGTGCTTCTACTAGGGAAAGCAGAGCCTCGTTGGTGATCTGTGCTATCAACGGTATTGCCTCAGCAGCACGCTCCTTCAATAACTCCCCTTTCATAAGGTCACTGGCAACACTGATCAATGGCAAGCTGTGGGGGGATTCGAAACCCGATACCTGGATTAAAAGCCAGGTGCTCTACGCCTGAGCTAATGGCTCACCCATATACTGATTTTAGCATCCGCTGAGGCAAGCTTCAAGGGTCATATATGAAGAGGGTCACCTCCACAAAGGGAAATCAACCCTCAACGGTTTGGGACGATTGCCTCTCATCGGTGGGCGGCTGTGTGGGGGATGTCCTTTTATTCCCCCCTGCAGCCAAACCGCCTTAGCCCCTATTCCAATCGCCTCCGCTACAATAGCCGGCACATCTTCAGAACAGCGGAAGACGCCTGCTAAATCTTCTGGCTCAGGGATGGAGACGAGTTCAGGGTAACAAGGCTCTCCCAGTATCTCTATATCTTGGAGATTCACGGGATTACCCGATAACCATGTTCCTTCAGGTAACTCGCCACTCAGTAGCTGGGTCGCTCCGGTTTCGAGTGAAGCGCGACCATAGCAGTGACTCGGCTGGATTTTAAGATTTTCTCTTCTGTACTCATAACTCGCCTCTTCCACTCACCTCTCCGTATTAGCATGTTTGTCAAGGGCGCCATAGAAGGCGTTCCAGAAGGGATCGACCCTGGGGTGTTCCAGTTCCCCCTCCTTCCCCCCTTCCACCAAGATCATGCCATGCCCTGGATTTACCAACTCCCCGATAACCGATGAGGCGATCCCTTTTCGGGATAGCGCCTCGATCACCTCCCTAGCCTTATGCTCACGACAGACGATAATCAGTGTTCCCTCGCTGATGGCAGCATAGGGGTCGATGCTAAAATACTGGCATATCTCCCTTACGCAGTCCTCAACCACGATCTGTTCCTTCTCCACTCTAGCCCCTAAATCCGCAGCCTGAGCGATCTCGTAGAGACCGCCCCATATGCCGCACTCGGTGGCATCGTGCATCGCGGTGACCCCTTCATCTCTCACCCCCACGCTAACTGCGGTCATGGCGTCCTCCACCACTGACATCTTGTAAAATATCTCCTGTGCTCGTTGGCTGAAGCCAGCCCCAAATTCCTTCTCAATAAGCTTAGGAAACATGGTGGCGAAGATGCCGGTTGCCTCAATGGCTGGCCCCTTGGTGATTATTATCTTGTCTCCAGCCTTTGCCATCCGGGGGGTAATGTATTCATCCTTCTCACCCACGCTGAGCACCGTGGCCCCACCCACCATGGGGTAATGGCAGTTTTCATATCTTGCGGTATGACCGCAAACGATGGAGATACCCAGCTTCTCGCACTCTCGATGCATCGTATCCCAGACTACCTCCAGCTGTCTTTTGGTTATCTCCATGGGGAGGTTTAGGTCTATAGCCATGAAGCATGGTTTCAGGCCGCTGGTCACCGCATCTGAGGCCAGGATGTGAATGGCAAACCAGGCAGCCCGCTCCCATCCATATTCGGGGACGATAAACACCGGGTCTGTGGTCAGCGCCACTGCCTTATCTCCAATCTCCACGATGCCCACGTCTACGCCATGCTGGGGTCCTACGAGCACCCTTTCGCTCCTTGCACCCAGGCGGGGGAATATCAACTCACTGAAGATTTCAGGGGAGATCTTGCCGATCTCAGGAAGTTCGTTCATTTTCACTTCGCTTGGATTTATTTAGATAATCATCGATGGCGGATTTGAGCGCCTCCTCGGCCAGGACGGAGCAGTGCATCTTAATCGGTGGCAGCCCACCCAGAGCCTCGGCCACCGCTCGATTTGAGATCTTAAGTGCCTCCGCCACGCGCTTCCCCTTCACCAGTTCGGTGACCATGCTGCTGGTGGCAATGGCCGCGCCGCAGCCAAAGGTCTTGAATTTAGCATCTACGATGGTACCATCCTCTACCTTTATGTATAGCTCCATGATATCGCCACAAACCGGGTTCCCTACATGCCCGATGCCATCAGGGTTCTCTATCTCCCCTACGTTCCTGGGATTCATGAAGTGCTCCATCACCTGCTCGCTGTACATTACTCTCCTATGTGCCGCTCTGTAACATTGGGGACATTGCGCGCAGCTTGGCGATGATCCTGGGCGATACCTCGAGGACGCGGGCGATATCCTCCTCCGTGGTCTCCCGCCCCAGGCTAAACCGGAGCGAGCCATGGGCCAGCTCGTGGGAGAGCCCCATTGCCAGAAGCACGTAAGAGGGCTCCAGGCTGCTGGAACTGCAGGCAGAGCCGGTGGAGGCAGCTATCCCTTCAAGGTCTAGGTTAAGCAGCATCGATTCCCCCTCGACAAACTCAATGCTCACATTAATATTGTTGGGCAGCCTCCGCGTGGGAAGGCCATTGAGGTGGCTATGCTCGATCCGCTCCATGAGACCTTCTATCAGTTTGTCACGAAGAGAAATCAGCCGTTTCGCTTCGGCATCCATCTCCCGCTGCGCTATCTCCGACGCCTTGCCCAAGCCCACAATCGCCGGGACGTTCTCGGTGCCCGCCCGCCGCCTTCGCTCCTGCTCCCCGCCATGCATGAAGGAGATGAGCTTGGTGCCCTTTCTGATGTATAGCGCTCCCACACCTTTGGGCCCATAGAGTTTATGAGCCGACATCGCCAGCATATCCACGCCCAGCTCATCTACCTTTACCGGGATATGCCCCACTGCTTGCACCGCGTCGGTATGAAAATATATCCCTGCCTCCCGAGCGATCTCACCGATCTCCGCTATCGGCTCTATGGTCCCTACCTCATTGTTGGCATGCATCACCGAGATCAGGATGGTCTTATCGGTGATCGCCTTTTTCACATCCTGAGGATCCACGAGGCCATAGCGATCCACGGGAAGGGAGGTTACTTCAAAACCTCGCCCCTGGAGGAACTTGCAGGTCTCCATGACGGCGTGGTGCTCGATGGGGGTGGTGATGATGTGGTTCCCTTTGCCCTCATTGGCATAGGCAGTCCCTTTGATAGCGAAATTGTCCGCCTCCGTTCCCCCGCCGGTGAACACGATCTCCTCGCATCTAGCACCTATAAGGGCAGCAATTTTATCCCTTGCCTCCTCCGCAGCCGACTTTGCCTCCTGGCCAAAGGAGTGGATGCTGGAGGGATTGCCGAAGACATCGCTGAGATAGGGCAGCATCGCCTCTACCACTTCGGGATCCGTGGGAGTGGTTGCAGCATGATCAAGGTATATCCGCTTCTTGGCTACCATGCAAATTTTATCCCCCGCCAAGGACAAGGAAAATGAAGAGCTCATCACCGTCTCTCAGCGGGTTAGTTAACTCATCGGCGTTGATTCTTTTCCCATTGACCAAGAACCAAACATGAGGCCGCAATTCGCCCTGCTTATCATACAGCCATTTCCTGATGCTGGGGAATTGAACAACCAGGTTATGAAGACACTCCATAGGGCTGTATCCCGGCACCTTTAATAGTTCTTGCCCATTGGTATACTTCCTCAGCAGCGAAGGTACCTTTACCGTGACGCTCATCTTCGCCCCTCCTCACCGAAGCTTGGGTATAAAATCTGCCGTCCGTATCTGACGAGACCGCTTTCGGTCAGCATATTTAGCCCTCCACTATGTCGCCGGTGACAGGATCGACCCTCACCCCCTTTGCGGTCACCCAGGCGATCCCCTGCTCGATATCTTTTTCCTCCCCCTCCAGTTCCAGTACCACCCAGCCCTTGTCCTCGGATACATCGGCGCGGCGGATGTTGGTTGCCACCCTGAACTGAACACCAAGGTTGTAGATAATAGCTTCACCGATCAGCTCCTGGGGAAAGGTAAACATTACTCGTCGCTTTACCATCTCATCCTCCAATCGCGTATTCCGTAAAACAGCTAAAATTTGATGTTCTCAAACCACGACCCGTTCACCGAGCACCTCCTTAAAGGACTCCAGAGTGGGTTTGATGACGAGGGGCCGAACAACATCTGATACCGCTTCCTGGGTCTTGAGTCCAGCCCCGGTGATAAAGGCTACCGTTAACTCACCCTTCTTGATCGCTCCTGAAGCCACCAGCTTCTTCAGCCCTGCCACCACCACACCACCCGCTGTCTCGGCAAAGATGCCTTCGGTTTGAGCCAGGAGCTTCATCCCAGCGACGAGCTCCCCGTCGGTGACAGCGCAGGCGGCACCCCCCGACTGCCTGGCGACCCTCAATGCATAATAGCCATCAGCGGGGTTTCCAATGGCTATAGACTTGGCGATAGTATTTGGCTTTACCGGGTGTACATGAAGAGAGCCTGCTTCAAAGGCATTGACTATAGGCGAGGAGCCAGCAGCCTGGGTGACATACATATGAGTATTGACCGGTTCGATCAAGCCCAGCATAGAGAATTCATCCAGGCCCTTCCATATCCTGGTAAACAGGAGACCCGAAGCGGCGGGAGCCACCACGCACTCCGGGGCGCGCCACCCCAGCTGCTCCGCCACCTCATACCCCAGGGTCTTGCTTCCCTCGGCGTAGTAGGGGCGGAGGTTGATATTAATGAAACCCCAGTTATAGCTTTCCGCCACCTTAGTGCAGAGGCGGTTGACATCGTCATAGCTCCCCTCAACCGCTATCAAAACCGGGTCATAGATTGCTATCCCCACCAGCTTGCCCTGCTCCACATCAGAGGCAACGAAAACATAGGACTTCATATTTGCCTGAGCGGCATGAGCAGCCACGCTGGCGGCGAGGTTGCCTGTTGAGGCACAAGCTACAGTTTCAAATCCGAACTCCCGCGCCTTGGTGATCGCCACCGAGACCACCCGATCCTTAAAAGAGTATGTTGGATTCAGGCAATCATTCTTGATGTAGAGCTGTTCCAGTCCCAACTCCCGCCCCAGGTTATCGGCTTTGACCAGAGGGGTGAAGCCGGTGCCGATATCCACCACCTCGCTTTCCACCGGCAGCAGGTCACGATAGCGCCACATGCTCGCTGGCCCGCTTGAGAGATTCTCTCGGCTCACAGCTTTGGCCATGGACTTGTAGTCGTAGACTACCTCCAGCGGGCTGAAGCAGAAATCGCACAAATTGATAGGCTCCGGTGGATACTCCCGTCCGCACTTTCGGCAGCTCAATGCTCTAACGTAGGACACTTATCTTCGCTCCTTATTTAGAACCTCTATCTAGGATTCCAATGCCTGCGCTAAATCCTCAATTAGATCATCAGCATGTTCTAAACCCACAGATAGTCTAATTAAAGCATCGGTAATTCCTACGCCTCTCCTCACATCTTCCGGCATCGAGGCATGGCTCATGGTGGCCGGGTGCTCCACCAGGGAGTCAACACCGCCAAGGGACTCTGCCAGGGAGAAGATGGTGACGCTTCTCAGAAATGAATTGACAGCCTCAATCCCACCCTCGATTTCGAAGGAGACCACGCTGCCAAATCCCCCCATCTGCCTCATCGCAAGCTCATGCCCCAGGTGTGATTTGAGCCCGGGATAAAAGACCTTCTCCACCTTGGGGTGTTTTTCCAGATAGGCTACAACCTGAGCCGCATTCTCCTCATGCCGCATCATCCTCACTGGGAGCGTCTTGATTCCCCTCAGCACCAGCCAGCAATCGAATGGGGAGGCGCAGGTCCCCAGCGCATTTAGCAGAAACTGAACCCTTTCGGTTAATTCATCGGTGGTGGTTACCACCGCCCCACCAACAACATCGCAGTGCCCGTTAAGGTACTTGGTCGTGGAATGAACCACCAGATCGACGCCGTATTCGATGGGCCTCAGGAAATAGGGGGTAGGAAAGGTATTATCCGCCACCGTCATCAGATTATGTCTTCCGGCAATATCAACCACCATCTCAATATCAACGATGTTCAGTAACGGGTTGGAGGGGGTTTCTATCCATATCATCCTGGTATTGGGCCTTATCGCCTGCTCGATCCTTTCCCTATCGTCCATCCTCAGGAAGGTGAACTCCAGCGCAAAGTCTTTCATTACCTTCTCAAAGAGTCTATAGGTGCCACCATAGATGTCATCCCCTGAAATCACGTGGTCGCCTGCCTTAAGAAGGTGCATGACGGTCGTCTCCGCAGCCATCCCGGTGGCAAAAGCGAAGCCAGCCTTCCCTCCCTCGAGTTCCGCAATACAATTTTCCAGTGCCTTCCTGGTGGGGTTTGCCGTTCGCGAGTAGTCATAGCCCTTTGTTACCCCCACATCCTCGAATACAAAGGTCGATGTCTGGTAGATCGGTGTCGCCAGGGCACCGGTTGTAGGGTCTGGCTCCCTCCCAGAGTGGATGGCCAATGTTTCAAATCTCATTTCATTTCCCTCCATCATCTGCCTCAAACCTCCTCAGCAGGAAGTTAACTCCAGAGAATGTAAGAACACCAGGCTAACCAGGACCAGCAGATAGACAGTCCGTTGGCGAAACAGTGCTTATTATATCCTGCGACGCAGCACCAGTCCAGTTCCGCCAAGGGCAGCCGCCGTGACAAGCATAAACACACCACTGCCGATCAGCATTTGGGTGACACCAAAGCCCAGAACGGCAAGGTACAGGTAGTTCTCCATGTTCAAGGCCTGGGCATAGCTCAGATGCTCGGGGTTTGTTGGGTCAAAGCGACCC
>DAOWEF010000023.1 GCA_030638665.1 Dehalococcoidia bacterium | reverse complement strand
GTGGCCAGAGAGAGCGAGGCGAGCGTGGTTATTTTCGAGGTGGGGGGCACGGTGGGCGACATCGAGGGGCTCCCCTTCCTTGAAGCAATCCGCCAGATGAAGAGCGAGGTGGGGCGGGAGAATGTCCTTTATGTCCATGTCACCCTTCTTCCTTACCTAACCTCCACAGGAGAGCTGAAGACCAAGCCCACCCAGCACAGCGTTAATGAGCTCAGGCGCATCGGTATCCAGCCAGATGTTATTGTATGCCGCAGCGATCAGCCAATCACCGATGAAATCAGGGACAAGATCGCCCTTTTCTGCGATGTCGACCGGAGGGCCGTGATGCCCCTGCTAACCCTGCCCGTAATCTATGAGACCCCCCTCATTCTGGAGGAAGCGGGCTTGGGGCAACTCATTGTGGAGATGCTTGATCTGCCCAACATAAGCGTGGACCTCAGCGAGTGGCGACATCTTGTAGCGCAGATGAAAGAGCCTAAGGAATCGGTCTCTATCGCCATTGTTGGCAAATACGTGGAGCTACGTGATTCCTACATCTCAGTTAAGGAGGCGCTGCGCCACGCCGCGGTCTATCATGACCGAGATGTGGAGGTCCATTGGATTCACTCGGAGGATCTGGAGAGAGATGGCGATAGCCTGCTGCGCTCCGTTCAAGGGATTGTGGTCCCCGGCGGCTTCGGCATTCGAGGCATTGAGGGGATGGTGACCGCCGCCAGATATGCCCGGGAGAATAAAATCCCTTACCTGGGACTATGCCTGGGTATGCATGTTATGATTATTGAGTATGCCCGGTATGTGCTGGGCTCCCCTGAGCCCAATTCTACCGAGTTTGACCTGAAGACCCCCTATCCGGTGATCGACCTGCTTCCGGGGCAGCGCCATGCGTCGGGAAAGGGAGGAACAATGCGGTTGGGCGGCTATCCATGTCATCTGGTAACCGGGACGAGAGCCGCTTCAGCCTACGGGGAGCAGGTAGTCTATGAGCGCCATCGCCATCGCTTCGAGTTCAATAATGATTTTCGAGAGACATTGGAGGGCGCGGGTATGGTTTTCAGCGGTCTCTCCCCGGAGGGGAGTCTGGTAGAGATCGGCGAGCTTCGTGACCACCCCTTTATGGTAGGGTGCCAGTTTCACCCTGAATTCCGGTCGCGTCCCAACCGTGCTCATCCCCTGTTCCGCGATTTCGTTGGGGTCGCCAAAGGGGTGCTCCGCGAGGGGGCTCAGCCCACCTTGCCCCTTGTATAATTTCCCCTTCCTCCCGCGGGAGTTAGTTATAGGGAGTTGGAATCTAAGAAATGCGCATTTTTCTTGATACGGCAAACATTGAGCACATCCGCCATGCTGCCAGGCTGGGGGTCATCAGTGGCGTGACCACAAATCCCACCCTGGTTGCCAGGGAAGGGGCCGGTGACCTTAAGGCAGCGGTCCTTGAGATATGTTCCATTGTTCCCGGCCCCATCTCCGTAGAGGCGCTTAGCCTAGATGCCGAAGGGATGAAACGAGAGGCACGGGAGCTTTCCTCATGGCATGAGAACATCGTGGTCAAGATACCGGTATCGGAGGCGGGGTTGGAGGCAATAAGTGTGCTCTCTGGGGAGAACATCAAGACCAACCTCACCCTTTGCTTCTCCGCAAATCAGGCGCTTCTCGGTGCACTTGTGGGTGCCACCTATGTCAGCCCCTTCGTGGGGCGACTCGATGACATCGGTCATCAGGGGATGGCGGTGGTTGCCGATGCGGTAGAGCTCTTTGATCATTATAATCTTCCCACCCAGGTGATTGCCGCTAGCCTCCGTCACCCGCTTCACCCAATCGCTGCGGCCAAGGCAGGGGCTCACATTGCTACCATCCCTTACAGCGTGCTGATGCAGATGATTCGTCATCCCCTCACCGATATCGGCATCGCCCGCTTTGCGGAAGACTGGAAGAAGGTAATTAAACAATGAGATTGCCTCGCGCCGCTCCTCAATGACAGCGGAGCTTTCATTGTCATTGCGAGGACCCCGACTCGGGCCGAAGTGTCGGCCGACCTGTCGGCCTCGGATGACGAAGCAATCCCAGGGGATAAAGTGAAGAAGAGAGAGGTAAAAAGAAAATGAGCATCAATATTACGGAACTTGAATCGAAGACGCGCGAGGAGCTGCTGGAAATAGCCAAGGAACTGGGCATCTCCGGCTATACCGCGCTGAAGAAGCATGATCTGGTCTTGAGGCTTCTCCAGGCAAGCGCCGAGCTTCAGGGAAATCTCTTTGGCGGCGGTGTGCTGGAGATCATGGATGAAGGTTACGGTTTTCTACGCCAGGACAACCTCAGGCCCGGGGCCAGCGACGTTTACGTCTCCCAATCTCAGATTCGGCGCTTCGGGCTGCGGACCGGCGATGCGATCACCGGTCAGATGAGGCTGCCCAGGAACGGGGAGAAGTACTATAGCCTGTTGCACATCGAGGCGGTCAACGGCATCGACCCGGAGCAGATAAAGAATCGCCCCCATTTCAATTCCCTGACCCCGACCTTCCCCGACAAGTTCATCAACCTGGAAACCACCTCCACCAATCTCGCCACCCGCCTGTTGAACCTGATCGCTCCCATCGGTCGCGGGCAGCGGGGGCTCATCGTCTCCCCACCCAAGGCAGGTAAGACCATGCTGATCAAGCACATCGCCAATGGCACCTCTGCCAACTACAATGATATCCATCTCATGATCTGCCTCATCGGGGAGCGCCCCGAGGAGGTCACTGATATGAAGCGCTCAGTGAATGGGGAGGTTATCGCCTCCACCTTCGACGAGCCGGTGGAGAGCCACACCAAGGTAGCTGAGTTAGCCCTGGAGCGGGCCAAGCGCCTGGTGGAGAATGGGAAGGACGTGATGATACTCCTCGATGGCATCACCCGCCTCACTCGCGCCTACAACCTCGCCTTGCCCCCCAGCGGGCGCACCCTCTCCGGTGGCATCGACTCGGTGTCCCTCTACCCCCCAAAGCGCTTCTTTGGCGCGGCCCGCAACACAGAGGAGGGAGGCTCACTAACGATCATTGCTACCTGCATCATCGATACCGGGAGCCGAATGGACGAGGTTATCTATGAGGAGTTCAAGGGGACAGGGAATATGGAGTGTCATCTCGACCGCAAGCTCGCGGATCGCCGCATCTTCCCCTCCATGGACATCATGCGAAGCGGCACACGCCGTGAGGAGCTACTGCTGAAGGAGCAAACGCTGCAAAAGGTGTGGCTGCTCCGCCGAATGGCGAACCTGGTAGCCTCCAGCTCCCAAAGCCCTACCGAGGCTACTGAGCGGGTTCTGGAGAGATTAGCCAAGACCCCATCCAACGCTGAGTTCCTCTCCACACTGTCCAAGGAGATGTAGCGCGCCAAGCTATCGGTGCGCTACTTGACAAATCGCCAAATAGCCTTATACTATGGCAAAGGTATTGACAAATAGAGTTTTTGTGTATAAGATAACACAACGTGCCGCCGCGCCAGAGGCGTATGCCTGTGCTATAGTAGGAGATGGATAAAGAGCAGGGATTGGCGGTGATGAGTGGCCAGGAGATGGCGAAGGAAGCAGGCACTACCCAGTTTGACCCTGATATTATTGAGGCGCTCTGCCAGGCCATAAATAAGGATAAGAGGCAGGACGTTTGTTTGGCCCTTGACAAATATATCTAAGTGTGATATATATAACATAATATTAGTTAAATTAAGTTAATATAGTATAATGCCAATATAACCTTCGTTAAAAATGAATATTTTGTTCCGAGAAAGGCAAACCCGCCGAAAAGCGGCGACGCAAAGCCAAGAGTCTAAGGTTACAATATTTAACTATGAAAGCTGGGCTGCCGAAGAACGACCGACTTAAAGCCTTTCTCGGGTGAGAAAGGCTTTTTTGTTAGAAGAAACTGGTAGATCGGGGTCAGGGTGACATAAGGGTGAAGTGTCGCTAACCCATGTGAATAGCTATGGGGCTTGACAGATTCGATAATATGTGTTAAAACTTACTAATATTTTGTTTGTAGCCTTGTGCTCGACTATAAGGATAGGGCATCTCCAATGTAAGGAGGTATCTATCAAGCAAGCTGGATTGTGGAAAGGAGGTGTGTATATCGGAGGAGTTGAAAGGTAAAAGACGACCAAGAGGAGTCAGAAAACATCAACTCACATTAGGTGATGAGATGATTCCTTGAGAAAGAATTGAGATAAGGAGATATATGAAAGGAAATAAAGCTAAGCTATTTGGGGTGGTGATGGCGCTGGTGCTGGCGGTAGCTCTGGCAAGTGTCGGTGTGGTGCAAGACGCCTCCGCCGACCCGGGCATCCTCCATTGGACCGAGATTACCATCCCCGAGGAGGGAGCCGCGGGCGATTACGCGCTGTGGAGCGGCTCAGAGGTAGGGCCGATAGCCGTGTCACCCGATGGTGGCACCATCTTCGCCGCCAGCGGTCCCGGCCTTGACACCCTGATGCGGTCCGACGACGGCTACATCTGGAAGCAGGTGATGACCGAGCTTGATAATGTAGCGGCTACAACCTTCCTGGGCCCCATCGTGGACATCGTGGTCTCCCCCGACTGGGAGGATGACGACACGGTGATAGTGGCCACCGATACTGATGTATGCATATCAGGCGACCGCGGCGTAGAGTTCACTACCATGGCTGCCCCGGGCGGTACCATTACCTCCCTGGATGCAACCCTGGATGAGGACTTCAGGCTTGCACTGGTCGCTGGCAGCAGTGACAATGTATATCTGATGACGTGGCCACTGGGGGGCTGGGTTCCCCAGGAAGTCACTCCTCTCTATTCGGTGCTGGATGTGGTCTTCTCCACTGACTATGCCACCGATGCGCAGATCGTCGCTGTGGTGACCAACGGCATCTTAACCTGGGTGCAGGCCAAGTTCGGGGATTCAGCATGGGGTGCCACAATAACCAATGCCACCCTATTTGATACCACAACTCTCCCGACTCCCGCTCCCTTCGGATCGAGCCGTGCTTGCATCGGCTTACCTGATGACTACGATGCGTACAATCCCACCCTATTCGTAGGCGTAGTTGGCGATACTGACGAGGGCGATGTCTACCTGATAGCCTGGGTTGGCAGTGTGTGGGCGGCTATTGACCTCAATGTGAGAGACGCTGGAGTCCACGAAGATACCCAGACCGACATCTGGAGCATAGCGGTCTCCGGCGACGCAGCCGATGCCACCATCCTGGTGGGAACAGAGTTGCTCAACACAACCGTAGCACCCAGGCAGTACCTGGTTTATAGGAGCACCGATGGCGGTACAACCTGGGCACCCAGCTCTAAGCAGCCCACGGGGGAAATCGAGGCAACTGTGGTCATGGGATCCGACTACGTGGGCACTAAGGGCGTAGAGAGCGCCTTCTCTGCCGCGGATGAAGCGATGATGTCCTGGAACCAGAGGGGACTAATCGATGCCGTGATCACCGAGATCAACGACGTGGTTCCCTCGCCGGGCTACGCCGTGAACGGCACGCTGTTCATGGTTACCTATGACGCAGTTATGGTGAACAGCTTGTGGCAGACCACTAATAGTGGTACCAACTGGGAGCGGGTGTTCTCCTCCACTCTCACCAATATCAAGGGTGAGCCGGCGGCGTGTCTCTTTGACATGGTAAGGCTTGCCAATGATGGCGTCGTATTTGTGGCCGAAGAGGATACCGTGGAGATGCGGCTCTCCGCAGATGATACCGCTACCTGGAGCAGGATCGTCGCTCAAGAGCCTATCACCGCCCTGGCGGTAGCCAGCCTGGACACCCTTTACACTGGCGATACCGACGGCAATCTGTGGATGACCACAAATGAGGCCATCACATGGGACAAGCCGGCTGAGAGCGATATCACAGGCGAGATAACCTCGATAGCGTTGGGGCCAGAAGGAGCCATTCTAGTGGGCGATGATGATGGCACGGTTTACATCTGCCGCGATAAGAGCGTCGCCTACGAGCTCGAGCGAGTGGGTCCCGGTGCAGTAGATACTACCACAAACAAGATGTATGTGGCCTTCGACGCCGACTACGATGTCAATGCCACTATCTACGCTGGAAGCGCTGGCTCTGACATCGACCGGTTCGTCATCGACGCGAGCACTACCTGGAAGAACATCCATACAGGTATAGATGTTGCCAGTCTGGTGGCTACCGATGATGGCACCCTCTATGCCGCGGATGCCACCGCAGCGGGTCTCACCGCAGGGGGCGTGGCGCGAAGCGTTAATCCCACTAGTATTATCCCCGGCGAACCCACCTTTGAGATGATGGGCGTTCTCGCCTTACTGCCTGCGACCGCCACGCTAGAGGTGCTCAGGGTGGCCCCTGGCAACATCCTGTTCGCGGTTAACACCGCAACCGCTCCCGATCAGCTTCTCACCCACACCGATACCCTGACCGGCAAGGTGATTCCGGCCACGCCGACCGATGGCACTACCTCGGGCGACATCCTTGAGAACCAGGGATTGGCCAGAGTGGTGATCTCCTGGCAGGGGAAGATCGGCGCTGCGAGATAGCAGTATAAAGTGGCCCTGAACGAGGCCATG
>DAOWEF010000035.1 GCA_030638665.1 Dehalococcoidia bacterium | reverse complement strand
TAGACCTCCTGAGGTTGCTGGCTGATCCAGAAGCTTACCAGCCTCTCCATCTCGGCGTCGGAAACAAAGCTTCCCTGGAGGCGCTTAGGTTTGGGGGCATCGGGGGGCAAAAAGAGCATATCCCCCCGACCCAGGAGCTTCTCGGCGCCGCCCACGTCAAGGATGGTGCGTGAGTCCACCTGGGAGACCACCGCAAAGCTGATGCGCGCCGGGAAGTTGGCCTTGATCAGGCCGGTAACCACATCCACCGAGGGGCGCTGGGTGGCGACGATGAGATGAATGCCGGTGGCGCGCGCCAGCTGGGCTAAGCGGCACAGGAGGCGCTCCACCTCATCGGGGGCGGCAGCCATCAGGTCAGCAAGCTCATCGATGACGAGTAAAAGGTAAGAGAGCCGCTGCTCGACCCTGGGATTCTTATTGTAGGATTCGATGTCCCTTGCACCCACCGCAGCCAGCCTATCGTAGCGATGGTCCATTTCACGGTTGAGCCACTTCAATGTCGCCACCGCTTTCTCCCGGTCCACGATCACCGGGGAAACTAGATGGGGCACATTGCTAAACGACACCAGCTCCACCCTCTTGGGATCGATGAGGATGAGGCGTACATCATCCGGGCTGGCATGAAGCAGAAAGGTGATGATCGCCGATTTTATGCACACGCTCTTGCCACTTCCGGTGGCACCGGCGATCAAGAGGTGGGGCATCTTGGCCAGATCGGCAACCACGCTCTCCCCTGAGACCCCCTTGCCCAGTGCCAGGGGAAGCCTGGCCTTGGACCTGAGCTTGTGGAAGGGGGCGCTCTCGATAATGCCTCTGAGGCTGACCACACCAGCTATTGAATTGGGCACCTCGATCCCCACCATCGCCTTCCCCGGCACCGGGGCCTCGATCTTTATAGAGGGGGCAGCGAGGGCTAATGCCAGGTCATTGGCCAGGGAGGCGATGCGCTCCACCTTGACCCTGGTCTTGGAGACCTCCTCAAGACGAACGCTGATATTGCCATCCTTATCCTTTTCCTTTATCTCCTTAAATTTGCGATCCCAGCCGGGCTCAACGCCATACTGGGTAACGGCAGGGCCGACATTCACCTGAACCACTCTAGCCTCTACACCGTAGCTCGCCAGGGCCTCCTCAATGATCCGCGACCCTCGCTCCGTGTCCACCAGAACGGGCTCGATCTCTGGCGTTCGATCGAGGAGGCTGAGGGAGGGCAACTGCCATCTCCCACCCACTTCCGCAACTTTTTCAACCTTTTCGCCCCTTTCCTCAACTACAGCAGGAAGGGCTTCGGCTATCTTAGCCTCCACTGGTTCACCAACCACCCCGGACGTCGCCTCGGGCTCAACCAACCTGGGGGCTTCATGCCTTACCCTCGCCGCAGGCGCGGCGGCAGGCCTGGCGGGGCGCTGCAACCGGGAGATCCGGGTGCGGTGCAGGGGATGACGTTGGTAAAAACCCCAAGGCCAGCGTATGGCGCGCCCCGGGTATTTATGGAGCGGATAGCGACGATAGGAATCGGCCAAAGCAGAGGCAACGCCCGACAGGAGGCGCCAGCTCCCCCGCGGCGCCAACAGAATTACGCACGCAAGAACGACGCCAGCAAGCCTCAGCGCACCGAGGGTATCGGGTGCCCCGATGATTGCCAGGCCCAGCCTTCCCCCTAAAGTAGCCTCGCTCATCACTCCAGTGGAGGCCTTGAAGAAGGCAAGCAATCCACACAGCGCCACAATCAAGGCCAGAGTGCCAAGCCAGCGGTACCACTTCCGCAGGAAAACGGGGGCGTGCCGCCGCCATATCATCCAGCCCAAAAAGGCCATCACCGCGGCAACCAGGATAAGCACCCACCCAAACGCCTCCAAGATGGTCTCCCAGGCGGTGCTCAGCCCCGAGATTACTTGAGATCGGAAGGCAAAAAGCAGCACTAGCGCGATGATCAGAAGCAGTAGCAACATCACCGGGCGCGAGAATAAAAAGCGCCTGATGAGGGAAGGGCCCCTCACCGCTGTCCTCTTTCCTTTTTTAGCCTTCGCCATACTCTTTACCTAGAACATAGAGTTGCCACAATTCTCCACTACACCATCCAGCTGGAAGAGTTCGAAAAAATTTACCATCGTCCCTCTCTAGAACATGGATAACTGCTCCGGTTCATGCTCCTCTGCCACCACCTCCGCTGCCTGAGCCAGCAGGGGCGGTATCTTAAGCATATCCTCCGCGATGACCTTGCGCAAGCTCTGCTGGTGAAGCGCCGCGGCAGGGTGATACATGGCAAAGTAGATTATCCCATCCTTTGTTCGCGCTTTGCCGTGGGCCTTTCCTATGGCATCGCCGGGGAGGAACTGAGCCAGTGAGTAGCGGCCCAGGGTAACGATCATCTTGGGCCTGATCAGCTCTATCTGGCGGTCGAGCCACTTTCGGCAAGCCCTCATCTCGGAGGGCAGAGGGTCACGATTGGAGGGCGGGCGGCACTTAACCACATTGGCGATGTAAACATCCTCGCGCCTCAGCCCAATGGAGAGAAGCAGCTCATCGAGGAAATGCCCCGCCGGCCCCACGAAGGGACGCCCCTGCTGGTCCTCGTACCAACCCGGGGCCTCGCCGATGAAGAGGAGGTCGGCATCCTCAGAGCCCTCGCCGGGCACCACCCGGCTGCGATGCCTGGAGAGCTCACAATCCTCACAACTGGCTATCTCCGTGTATAGATCGCTCAGTGCACTCACGACGCTAACCCCCAGGACGCCAATCTTTAACCACTGTTAAAAACCCCACAACAACGATCAAGCTGCCAGCGAGATTGCGTAAAACCGACGCATCCCGCCCATGCGCCACTACGCTTCAGCCTATCACTTTAACCCCACGGCATCAAGAACCTCAGCAACAGCACTTATCCGGAAGGGCTTTCGAATAAGAAACAAAGGTCCGTGCGACATCGCTTCCACAGCTAAGGGATCATCATCGTAACCGGTGACGATGACCACCACCGCTTTTTTATCCTTTTGCTTTATCGCGGAGAAGGCCTCAGCGCCGCTCATTCCCGGTAATACCAGGTCCAGGAAAACCAGGCCGAATTGCTGCTTTTCCATCTCCTCAAGAGCCAGCTCACCACTCTCCACAGTGACAACTTTATACCCCTTCCGCGAAATAACCTCGCCAAGCATTTCACGTATCCCCGGGTCGTCATCAACTACAAGAACATTCCCCTCAACCACCCTGCCCCGGTTGGCGAGCCAACTCTCCAGGGGAATATCCTTTTGGGTACGCCAATCCTTAATCGCCATGAAAAAGCCCACAATAATAATGACGCCACCAACCAGCTGGCGTAAAACCGACGCATCCAGCTGGTCCGCCACCACGCTACCCAGAAGGCTAAAGCCGGCTGCGGCGGGGATGATCAATAGCGCCATCCTGGGCTTAACATTCCCCTGACGGTAATGGGCCAGCGCACCCAATAATGCCATCACTGCAATCGCGGCCAGGGATACCCCCTGCGCCGTGTGCTGGCCCACCCCCAGCAACAGAACCATGCCCGGAACCATGACCACGCCACCGCCCACGCCCATCATCCCGGCAAGGATCCCCGCCACAAACCCGATCCCGATAGCGCTGAACATTAATCCCCAGCTTAGCTCTATCGATGAAGCAGCAGCCGTCGGCGCTGACGTGTTGGTAATGATCATGACGAAGCCCACGAACACCAGAAAGGTGCCGAAGAGCCACTTGAGGTGCCTTTCGGGCAGCAACATCATCAATCGGGCCCCCAAAAGCACCCCCACCGCACCCCCTGATACCAGCCCCACAATGAGAGGCCAATCGTCCATATGTCCCAGGATACCGTAGGTAATCGCGCCAACAATGGCGATGGGGAGGATCACTAAGAAGGAGGTGCCATGGGCCTGATGCTGCACCATAGCAAAGAGCCCGACCATTAAGGGCACCAGGAACACCCCGCCACCCACACCCGTAAGCCCAGCGAGCATCCCAGCAGCAGCACCGATGAGGAGGGATATAAGAACCTTTGTTCTCAAGCTCGTCCTGCCATTATTATGTAATTAAGGGATGATAGCACAGCTAGCTAGCCAAGTCAATTTAATTATACTGGTGAGCTCGTTCAAATAGATGGGTGACACCCTACTGTCATTGTAAGGTACTCTTTCATCGCCATGGTGAGCTTGTCCCCAGTGAAACGCTTTCATCGTCATTGCGAGCCGAAGCCCTTAGCGAAGCGAAGGGGCAGAGAAGCAATCTCACCGTCGCATGCCTGCTCACCCACCACCCCTGAGATTACTTCCCCCGATACCTACAAATCGGGGTCGCAATGACAGGGTCAATGATCCAGGAGGCGATGTGTCACTAATGTACTGGACGAGTATAAGGTATTGACAATATAAGATAATTAATGATAATATAAAGTAACTCTAGATAATATAATCCATAGAAGTCACAGGTATCACATAAGGGTGCTAACGATGATACAAGAGTACGTATAATTGCGAGGGTGGTATGAGAAAAACAGGCTACCCTTTTTAATTATGGAAATGCCCAGAAGGGAACTTTAACAAATAAATAGAGGGCCCCGGAAGGCCGAAGCCGACGGGACCCCCACACCAGGTAGGCACACCCGATGCGTTTTGCATTATAGCAGATACGCTAGCAGAATTGCAAATCGGGCTACACCCGTTATGGTTGTTGGTGGGTTGTCGGTTTAAATACATGGCAGCTGCCGGGCCCAGGAAGGAGGTGTTAGCCCGATTTTATTATTGAGAGAGGACAGAAACTGGGTCAAAATTATGTCTAACAGGAAAGGAGGTGATAAGAGATGAAAAGGTTTCTCGCCGTAGCAATCACCGTTGCCATTGCAGCGAGTTTGATGTCAACCCCGGTTCTGGCAAAGGGGGACAATCCAGCCAATAACAGAAGTGGTGGCGTAGGCAATTCCAACAATGCGTTCCTTTACCTCTACGAGAAAGATCCCGCCACTTGGAACATCAGCTGGGGCGACGACATGGCGTGGGGAAAGATGAAGTTCAACCTGGAAGGTCAGACCTTCGACTTTCTGTTTAACGGTCATGGGCTAGAGGCAGCTACTAACTACAGCCTAATCTACTATCCCGAACCTCAGACAACGTGGCCGTGGCCTGTAACAGTACTAGCCACTGGCATGCCTAACGACGAGGGAGACATCCACCTAGATGGTTCAGTAGAACTCGAACAGGACTTGTCTAGTGACAAGATTTGGCTGGTATTGGACGGAGACATTGTGGAGGGCGCGCTTTCCGGTTGGAACCCAAGTGAGTACCTATTCGAGCATAATGTGATCAGTTACGCTTACATAGATGTAGCTTCACCTTAGGTCTCGGACTTCGGGTAGGGAGGTTATTAGAAGAAGGAGTCTCTTCGGGGACTCCTTCTCTATCTCCTTCTCCGGCATTTCAGCAGGGACTCGAGACATATGACCTAACTACGCCATTGGCTGTCTCTACCTATCAAACTGAAATAATCCAAGAATGGTTCAGATAGTAGCGATTATTGTATTTAGGTTAGCATTTTATAACCACATTCTTCACGGGCAAGGGTTCTTTAAACAATCCAGTCAACCATTTGAGCAGGCTAGCCGAAACGGCACGCCTTGTCATCTATTGTGTCCATGCTATCCCAAATGCAACCTCTCTCTAACCGTTTGACCACTTCATAAAGCCATAGGCACCGCCCACCTAGCTATCGGTTGTCTATTGTGTTGCAGTCCTGAATGTACTGGACGAGTACAACTAGTTGCAATTTTGTGCTTTTTGTAGTATCATTGTATTGCGCCGCGGGGGAGCTTAATGGCTGAGAGTCCGAGGAGTCGGACAACCCCTCGAACCTGATCTCGGTAATGCGAGCGTAGGGAAGCGGGACTAATAAGACCAAGGGTCTGGAACCGAGTACCTAGGCTCTTGGTCATTTTGTTTTCAACCGCATTATCGATGAATACAATTCGAAAGCGGGTAGAGGTCTTACCGGGCTGGCAAATAGTTGTTTGGAAAAGAAGGAGGATGAGGTGACGCAATTAGAGTTAGCAAGGAACAGGAGCATTTCGCCGCAGATGAAACTTGTCGCCGAAGCGGAAGGGGTGGCTCCAGAGTTTATTCGGCAGGGTATCGCCGATGGCAATATAGTGATCCCGGCAAATCGGAACCACCAGCTCAGTCAATACTGCGGCATAGGGAAGGGGCTGAGGGTGAAGGTCAACGCCAATATCGGCACCTCATC
>DAOWEF010000053.1 GCA_030638665.1 Dehalococcoidia bacterium | reverse complement strand
CGAAGGGGATTACGTTATGCCCCTTGAGTTTTAAGACCTCCATGAGCATGATGGTATTGGAGCAATCGCCAGTGGTGACGCAGAGCACCGTGTCGATGCCCTGCTCCATGACGACACCGTATATGCCCTTGATCCAGGTACAGCAATTGATGGGGAAGCCCGCCTTTTCGGCGATGCCCACCAGCCGCTCAGGGTCCGGGTCGGAGATAAAGACATTATTCAGGTCAAGCGGCCGATAGCCCGCCGCCAGGAGCACCTCTATAGGGACTGTGGTTGTTATGCCAACTATTCTACTCACCTTGTCGCTCAACCCAGGCTTTAGTCTCTCTAACGAACTTGCTTGCAGCCAATTTAAACTTGTCAAAGTCTTCTAACCACGTTGGCTGGTGTTCTTGTAATAAGGCGAAGGCGGGTTCAGCAGATGCATGCAGGACTACCCCAGCTACCTCCACTAGCTGTGACTGAAAGACCCGTAGCCAAGTCTGATCGAAGGCCCCACTGATAACACCAACAACTTGCCGCTTCGTCGCGCCCTTTTTCTTTTTCTGAGTAGAATCTACCTGAGGTATTATGGCCTTTGCGCTCGCATGAGCCAAATCACTAAGCGTGCGATACCTTCCGCGCAGCATATCTACCGTCTCACGCATGTCATCAAATTCGTCTAACCTTTGCCTCAGAGGCGCCTCTGTTCTATATCTCTTATGCCAAGCATCGGAGTTCTCCCAGTATAGCAAAGCCTCATCCGGAAACTTTGTGAAGAAATACATTCTCAAGGCGCACTCAACGACCCTTCGCAGCAACAGGCTCACTTGAGCGTAATAGCCATCGATAAGCAATTTATAGGCAGCCCGCAAAGAGTTAAAGGCATCGATCATTAGGAGTCGATGTGTCCCTAAGGCGGCACGTCTACCTTCATCTGAGGTTTTGACAGACACGTGCGTATAGGACAGTATGAGGTTGTAGAACAGACCCATTGCCTCATTAAATAGAGCAAAACCTTCGTGCGCCTCCTTAGGAGAACGTGCCCTGACACCCTCATCGATAGCATCAAGCTCCTCATTTACACGGCTAGTGTTCATCTCGCAAAGCCATCTAGGTTCATCAGGTGCGGATTTTCCTTACTACCCACTTAAGTTCCTTCAATTATCTGAGAATTTTGAGCGCGCCCATGCCGGGGTAGCGGGCGCGCTCGCCAAGCTCCTCCTCGATGCACAGCAGGCGGTTGTATTTGGCGACGCGCTCTGAGCGGCAGGGGGCACCCGCCTTGATGAGGCCGGTGTTCTTGGCCACGGAGAGGTCGGCGATGGTGACATCCTCGGTCTCGCCGGAGCGGTGGCTCACAACCGCCGTCCACTTCGCCTGCTGCGCCATCTCGATGGCCTCGATGGTCTCGGTAAGGGTGCCAACCTGATTGAGCTTGATCAGGATGGAATTGGATGCCTTCTCCTTGATGCCGCGGGAGAGGCGTTTCACGCTCGTGACATAGAGATCGTCGCCAACGAGCTGGACTTTTCCACCCATCTTATCCATGAGCATTTTCCAGCCGTCCCAATCGTCCTCCGCCATTCCGTCCTCGATGCTAATAATGGGGTATTCGGAGACCAATTTCACATAGTAATCCACCATCTCGGCGCTGGAGAGGGATAGGCGCTCCCTGGCGAGGACATATTTGTCATCTTTAAAAAACTCGCTGGCTGCCGGGTCGAGGGCAATGAAGCAATCGGCACCCGGCTTGTAGCCTGCCGCTTCGATAGCGGCCAGTACCAGCTCCACCGCCTCTTTGTTGGAACTTAAGGTGGGGGCGAAACCGCCTTCATCGCCGACATTGGTACTCAACCCCTTGCTCCGGAGCACTCCCTTCAGGGCCTGATAAATCTCAGCGCACATCCGGAGGGCAAGGGCAAAGCGCTGTGCTCCCAGGGGGACGATCATGAACTCTTGGAAATCGGTCGCCTCCGCAGCGTGCTTTCCGCCGTTCAGGATATTCATCATGGGGACGGGCAGGGTGCACGCCTCCTCGCCGCCGATATAGCGATAGAAAGGGAGCCCCAGGAAGTTGGCTGTGGCGTGAGCGACAGCGAGGGAGACGCCTAAAATAGCATTGGCGCCGAGCCGCGATTTGTTTGGCGTGCCATCGAGCTCGATCATCCGCTCATCGATCGCTGCCTGTTCTTGGCAAGACATCCCGGTCAGGGCAGATTCGATCTCCACCTCAACATTTTCCAATACCCTGAGCACCCCCATCCCCCCAAACCGATGCTTATCGCCGTCGCGAAGCTCCAGAGCCTCGTGGGTGCCGGTGGAGGCCCCGGAGGGTACCGCGGCGTGCCCCATGGTACCATCGGAGAGCCTTACATCAACCTTCACCGTGGGATTGCCACGAGAATCGAGGATCTCTCTGGCACTCACTTCCTCAATTGCCGCCACCCTTTCCTCCTCTTTTCACCCTTTTTGCCCTTTTCGCCCTGCGGCATATGATGTCGCTCTCCAGGTCTTCATCATGTTTGGCAATTCTATTTATTATTAGCCCCGCCCTATTGAACTGAGGGCCTTTTCCACGGCATCCACCGGATTTTGAGCGATGATTATGGATTTATCCACCACACCTTCCCTTGCTAGTGACCAGGTGCCCAGGCCGATAACCGGGATGTCATCTTGCAGCGCATAGGCGATCTCAGAAAGGGTCCCGTAGCTTCCGCCGATGGCGATCACTGCCTGACCCGACTTGGCGACGATGGCGTTTCTGGTATAGCCCATGCCGGTGACGATGGGGACTCGAACATAGGGATTGGCATCTTTGCGGCTGTCCCCGGGGAGAATGCCAATAGTGATTCCTCCTTGGGAGGCGGCACCGCGACATGCTGCCTCCATCACCCCTTCCAGGCCACCGCAGATTAGAGTGGCGCCGCGCCTTGCCAGCTCCCGCCCCACCTCCTCGGCGAGCCTGGTCTCCTCCGCGGAGCAATCGCTGGCGCCGATCACAGTGATACAAAGCCCTTGTTCCATCTCCAAAACCTCTTAAACTAAGCTAAACGGGATTATAGCACCCTGGGCTGAATTGCCGCAACCAGAGCGGTGATGCTTTTAGTTATAGCGGTTCATCGCCGCCTCGATCCCCTCGGCCAGGATGCAAAGCAGGGCATCGGCGACCCGGGCAACGGCTTCCCTGGCGATGTCCTTTTCCTTAGCGGTGAAATCGCTTAGCACATAGGAGACCTCATCCCCCTCGGGGCGGCCGATGCCGACACGAATTCGGGGGAACTCCTCACTTCCCAGGGAGGCGATGATGGATGCGACGCCCTTATGCCCTGCCGCGCCGCCATGCTGGCGGATGCGCACTTTGCCCAGGGGCAGGTCCAGGTCGTCGTAGATCACAAGAAGGCCATCAAGTGGTACACCGAAGCGGCGTACCAGCTGGGCCACTGCCGCCCCGCTGCGGTTCATGTATGTCCGGGGCTTGGCGAGTACCACTGATGTACCAGCAACCTCGCCCGTGCCGTATTTGGCTTTCAGTGCTTTGAGCCTCAACCTTCGCTCTTTAATGGGTATGCGGTGCTGACTCGCGAAGTGGTCGAGACACTGAAACCCTACGTTATGGCGGTTGCTGGCATAGCTCTTCCCCGGATTTCCCAGCCCGACAATTAGTTTCATCGCTTAAATAGCGCCGTACTCCTTGAAGCTGAGGCGAACCCTCTTGCCTGGATGCTCCCGGGTACTCAATACCCCAGAGGACCGCTTTCCTCGGCTTGGCCCACACCGTTTGAATTTGCTAAAAAGAGATCCATAGTCATGACTTAAGCGGTGGCCAGCTTCTTGCCCATCTCGCGTAGCTCTGCGAGAATCTCGGGGGTGGCTTTGCCCGGAGCCATGATGCCTTCGTCAGCCTTCTTCAATCTAAAGGCGGAACATATGCCATCGAGGACATCCAGGGCTTTCCTCTTCCCCATTCCGCTGCTGGTAAAGGTACAGTACGGCTTGTCTGCGGCCTTGTCCTGGCACTGGACGAGGCTCCGGTCAAAGAAGTCCTTTAAGCCTCCGGATATGTAGGCGAAGTTTGTTGAAGTGCCAAAGGCTACCGCATCGCAGCCAATGAGGTCGTCTGCATTGGCATCAAAGGCCCGCTTGAGGATGACCTCCGTACCCGCTACCGACCGTGCTCCTTCCGCTACCGCCCTGGCCATCTCCTCGGTATTCCCGGTCTGGGAATGGTAAACGATCAATACCTTAGCCATTTTCTACTCCTCTATTTATTTTCCCCTTCAAGGAGGCGGAGAAATTCCTCCTCGCTAAGCACCTTTGTGCCCAGGGCACGCGCCTTTTCCAGTTTGGATCCCGGCTCGGCCCCCACCACAAGATGTGTGGTTTTCCTGGTGACGCTCGAGCCTATGCTGCCACCCAGCTCTTTGATGCGTGCCTCTACCTCGCTACGGGGGAAGGCCTCCAGCCTTCCCGTGAGCACAAACTCCTGACCCGAAAGGGGCCTCTCTTTTCGCGCTCCGGCCTCTTCCTCAAGCCTGACCCCTGCCTTTCTCAGCTCGTCAATGATATGGCGGTTTGCTTCTTGCCGGAAGAAGGTGACGATGCTCTCGGCGATCTTGGGGCCGATGGTGGGTACCGTGAGTAGCTCCTCCTCAGAGGCACTTGCCAGCCTGTCCATACTGCCGAAGTGGCTGGCCAGAAGCTCCGCAGTCTCCGCACCGACATGCCTGATGCCAATAGCGAAGATTACCCTGGCTAAGGGGCGCTGCTTGCTCCCTTCGATAGCATCCAGCACATTCTGGACGCTCTTCTCCCCCATCCTCTCCAAATTCATCAGGTCTTGCGCATGAAGGGAGTAGAGATCGGCGGCATTTTTTACCAACCCTTTTTCGAGCAGGGCAGCCGCCAGCTTTTCTCCGACACCATCGATGTCCATGGCGCTGCGGGAGATGAAGTGGTTGAGGAGCTCATAGAGCTGGGCGGGGCAGGAGGCATTGGTGCACCGCATCATCACCTCACCCTCTGGTTTAACCACCTCACCGCCGCAGACGGGGCAGCGAACGGGCATCACGAAGAGCCTTTCCTGCCCGGTGCGCTTGGACACTACGGGAGCGACCACCTCGGGAATGACCTCGCCGGCGCGCTGCACCACCACCGTATCGCCAATACGGATGTCCTTACGCCTGATATCCTCCTCGTTGTGGAGCGCCGCCCGCTTGATGTTGACCCCGCCAACGGATACCGGCTCCAGGATGGCATACGGGTTGAGGCTCCCCGTTCGGCCCACATTGATGCCGATATCGAGAAGCTTGGTAGTGGCCTGGATCGCCGGAAATTTATAGGCTGTCGCCCAGCGTGGGTCGTGACCCACCGTGCCCAGCACTCGCTGAAGCTCGAATGAATTGACCTTGATCACAATGCCATCGGCCTCAAATTCCAGGTTTTTTCTCTCCTCCTCCCAGTGCTGATAATATTTATCCGCATCGCTAATATCGGAAACATGAGCATTATATGGGCTTATCCTAAATCCCATTGACTTGAGATACTCCATGGTTTCCCAGTGAGTTGGCGGCATTTCTCGCCCGCCTACCACTTCCCCCTCGGCATATCCCAGTCCATAGATGTAGATGTCCAGGGGGCGCTTCGCCGTGACCCGTGGGTCTAGCTGACGCACCGAGCCGGCGGCGGCGTTTCTGGGATTGGCAAAGAGGGGCTGACCCTCCTCTGCCCGTTCCTTGTTCAGTTTTTCAAAGCCAGACCTGGAAAGATAGACCTCACCCCTAACCTCAAATTTTCTCGGGGCATCTTTAGGAACGGTGAGGGGGATGCTCTTAATGGTCCTCAGGTTCTGGGTGATATCCTCGCCGCGATAGCCATCGCCCCGCGTAGCGCCTGTGGTAAGGCGGCCCTCGGTATAGGTCAGGGCCACCGCAAGCCCGTCCAGCTTGAGCTCGCAAACGAAGTCCATATCCTGCCCCGGCACCAGGTTTGAGATTCTCTTGTGCCAGGCAAGGAGCTCATCGTAGGAGAAGACATTGGACAGGCTCAAGAGCGGCAGGGGGTGCTCCACCACGCCGAAGGCCTCGACGGGGGCGGCGCCCACCCGCTGCGTTGGCGATTCAGGGGTTATGAGCTCGGGGTGCTCCTCCTCCAGCCTCCTCAGCTCCGCCATCAGCGCGTCGTACTCGGCATCTGAGATCTCAGGGCTGTCGAGCACGTAGTAGCGATGGTTGTGGTAGTTAATCTGTTCCCGGAGCTTCCCGACCCTCTTTTTCGCCCGTTCGATATCCGCCACGCTGGCCATCCACCGGTCAAAGCTTTACTAGCTTCATCGTGTAGACTTCGGGGAGCGCTTGAAGCTTGAGCAGTATCTCTTCCCCAACAGGCTCATCGAGCTCGAACACCAGAAGCGCCGGCCCTCGGGGCTCAAGACGTCCCAGCTGCATCGAGCTTATATTGATGTCAGCGTTACCCAATATCGTACCCATCGCTCCAATGAGGCCGGGGCGGTCGCGATGATCGCTAAATAGTAAATAACCCCCCCTGGGCACCACGTCGATCCAGTAGCTGTTAATCCTGACGATGTGAGGCTCGCCCCGCATCACTGTGCCCGCTACCGTGACTGTCCCGGCGCTGGTGGTCACTTCGAGGGTTATCAGGTTTCCATAGTTTTCACAGCTCGGGTTCTTGTGCTCGGTGATCTTCAGCCCACGCCGTTGCGCGATGATGTTAGCATTGACCAGGTTAACCCGCTCCTCGCTGATCGTCTCCAGAAGGCCGCCGAGGACCGCCGCCTTCAGCGCCGCGGTGTCGTGGTTGGCGATCTCCCCCTCATACTTGATGCTTATGGTGCTCATCTGTCCCTCGCCCAGTTGGTAGAGCAGGCGGCCCACCTGCTGGGCGACGCCCAGGAACGGACCGACCACGGCGAGCGTCTCCGCCGAGATCAGCGGGGTATTTACTGCATACCTGGCAGGCTCGCCCTTGAGCACCGCGATGATCTGCTCCGCCACATCCAGGGCTGCACCTGCCTGGGCCTCCGCGGTGGATGCCGCCAGGTGCGGGGTAACCAGAATCTTATCGCTCTTGAAGAGGATACTATCCTCTGCTGGCTCCTCAACAAAGACATCTATGGCCGCGCCTGCCACCCTCCCCTCCTCAACCGCCTTAAAAAGTGCCTCCTCATCTATGATGCCCCCCCGGGCACAATTGATAATGCGCACCGTTGGCTTGACCGTCGCCAGTTCCTTGGCGCCAATTAGTCCCCTGGTTGTCCCGGTGAGTGGGGTGTGCATGGTGATAAAGTCCGATTGTTTAAGCAGTTCCTTCATGGAGACCAGTTCCACCCCCAGATTGCGGGCGTATTCGATAGATACGAAGGGGTCGTAGGCAATGAGGCGCATCTCCAGCCCGGTGGCGCGCCGGGCAACCTCGGAGCCCACATTGCCCAGGCCGATGATGCCCAGGGTCTTACTCCTTACCTCGATGCCCAGGAAATCGTGACGGCGCCACTCCCCGGCTCTCAAGCGGGCGTTTGCCTGGGGGATGTGGCGCGCCATGGCGAGCATCAGAGCGATGGTATGCTCTGCAGCCGAGATGGTATTCCCTGTGGGGGCATTGACCACCACGATACCCTTTCTCGTTGCTGCATCCAAATCGATATTGTCCACGCCCACACCGGCACGCCCGATGACCTGAAGCCTTTGTCCCGCCTCGATGACCTCCGCTGAGACATTGGTCTCGCTCCTCACCACGATGGCATCGTAATCACCAATGGCGGCGATAAGCTCGTCGTGACCCAGCCCCAGCCTGACATCCAACTCAGCATGGGCGCGCAGCGCGTCGATACCCTCTTGAGCGATGGGGTCAGCAATCAATACCTTCATTTTTTCGCCCTTTTCGTCCGTTTTGTCCTTTAACTTGCCTTCAATCGAGATCGCCTCTAGGTTAAAATCTTTTCGGACAGGAATTTATTCACTGCCTCCGATACCTCTTCTTTAGAACACTTCACCCGCCACATCCCCTGAGGCAGGTTGATCCTTAGCCACTTTCGGTACCATTTTTCACGGATGCCTTTGCTGATAACGAGGACGAAATCCCCGCTCTTGGGGTCCTCGGATATTTCCATCAGACCCCTATTCTTTAGCCCCCGCATTCCCAACCGAGCTCTAACCCCTATCTCCTTGACCTCCATTTTCATCACCCCCTGGCAAGATCACCCGGAGAAGCCTGCCTGAGGCAGGGCTGCCTTCAGCGCCTCCATAACCGCATCGATGTCCCCCTCGGTTACATAGCCGAGGTGGCCTATGCGAAAGATCTTGCCGTCTAGCCGCTGCTGGCCTCCGGCGAGGACAGTATTATATTCCTCCCGCAGGATCTTGAGAAGCTTTTTAGAGTCGAGCCCCTCAGGCACCTTCACCGCGGTGATCGTGTTTGAGGCGCAGCTATCCTCGGGGAACAGGGAGAGCCCCAGCGATTTCACCCCTTCCCTGGCTTTAGTGGCCACACGGGCATGGCGCGCCACGATGTTTTGGAGCCCCTCGCGCTGAAAAAGCTCCAGCGCAGCATCGAGGGCGTAAATCGTGGAAACAGCCGGGGTCCAGGGGGTCTGCCCTTTCTCTAGAAATTTCTTGGCCTTGGCGAAGTCCCAGTAGTATTTGGGCATCTTGGCTTGGGCCTGTGCCTGCCACGCCCGCTCGCTGACACTGACCATCGCTAGCCCGGGAGGGGCCATCCACCCCTTCTGCGAGCCAGTAATCACCACATCGCACCCCCACTCATCGGTGGGCAGGTCAATGCAGCCTAGACTGCTAATGGCGTCTACTATGAGGAGTTTTTGGTACTCTCGAACCACGGCGCTTATCGCCTCTAGATCGTTGGTTAACCCGGTGGAGGTCTCGTTATGGGTCACCAGCACCGCCTTTATCCCGGCGTCCTTGGACAGCGCGCGGTGCACCTCCTGGGGGTCGACGGCGGTACCCCACTCGAAGCTGAGCCGCTCAACTTGAGCGCCGAATGTCTCGGCAATGTCGGCGAAGCGGTCGCCAAAGGCTCCGTTGGCCACTGAGAGTACCTTGTCCCCTGGCGAAAGGGTGTTCACGATGGCTGCCTCCATGCCACCGGTGCCGGAGCAGGTGAGGAGAAATACGTCCCCCCCAGTCTGAAACATGGCTTTGAGTATGTCGGTGGCCTTGTGGATCATCTCAGCGAACTGGGGCCCGCGATGATTGATCATCTGCCTGGTCATCGTCTGCAGGATTTCATCGGGGATGGGGGTCGGTCCGGGAATGCGTAACTGCATGCTATGCCTCCGTAATTAGCTATTTTTCAGACATTATACTGCTAATCGCCAATATAGGGAAGTAGGAAACATGTTTGCCTAGTCTGTTGGGGACAAATGGGAGGATCCGTGGGAAACTCACCTTCGCATATCTGCGTCAACGATTTTCACAAAGCGGCGTTTGCCATATTTAATTACATCACCGGGTTTAATTTCAACGTTACTCTCTGATACCACATGCTTACTTTTATCTTTGTGAATTATCTGAACAGCGCCTTGCGACAATAATCGCTTCGCTTCTGCACGGCTCTTTACTAGATTTTCTTTCACTAAAATGTCTACAATATCTACAAGAGGGGAGATAGTAGGTGTGCCCGAGGACTCGGCACTGGGTATACCTATGGACGAAATGACCAGTGGCATCTCCCGTTTCTGCACCGTCTTCTCGAAGTGGGCCTCCGCATCCTGAGCAGCCTTAGGGTCGTGAAATTGCTCCACTATCTCGCGAGCCAATCGCTTCTTCAAGACCATCGGGTTCACCGAACCGCTTTCCATTCCCTTGCGAAACTGGGAAAGCTCTTCATCAGAAACATCGGTAAGGAGCTCGAAGTAGTCCATCATGAGGTCGTCGGGGATGCTCATCACCTTGCCATATATCTCATTGGGAGGCTCATCGATGGCGATGTAGTTCTCCAGGCTTTTTGACATCTTCATACTGCCATCGGTGCCCACAAGAAGTGGGACCAGGAAGACCTGCTGGGGGGGCTGCCCCGTCATCTGCTGAAGCTCCCGTCCCACCAGGCAATTGAACTTCTGGTCGGTGCCCCCAAACTCCACATCGGCCT
>DAOWEF010000043.1 GCA_030638665.1 Dehalococcoidia bacterium | reverse complement strand
TTTGCCCTCTGCCTTGGCCCCATGGATGACCTCAAGTGGGCTACCGGAGCAGGGGCTATCACCTACGGCTTCCCCGCCATTCTCGATACCGTGGCCCCCAACATCCTGCCCACAGGAATCACCAGATATGAGCATGTGGTCAGCATGCCCTTTGACGACATCCCGGGCAAGGATGACATGGAGCGGGCGGAGCGGTTGGTGCAGCGCTGTATAGAGGTAAGGGGCATTAAGATCAAGATTCCCTCGGTCCCCATCCCCGTTGCCTATGGCCCTGCCTTCGAGGGAGAGGTGGTCCGCCGCGCAAACCTCAGAGCCGAGTTCGGTGGCAAGGGCGGCATCTGCTTCGAGTGGCTGACCATGAAGGACCCCGATGAGATAGAGGATGGTAAGTTCACCGTAGTGGGGCCCGATGTCGATAGCTTTGAAGAGGGGGTCAAAATCCCCCTGGCGATCATTGTCGAGGTGTCAGGGCGCAAGATGCAGAAGGACTTTGAGCCCGTTCTGGAACGGCAGATCCACCACTTCGCAAACGGTGCTGAGGGGATTCAGCATGTCGGTCAGCGGGACATCACCTGGATTCGCTTCAGCAAGGGCGCGGTGGAAAAAGGCTTCACCCTTAAGAATATTGGCGACATCCTTCATACCAACTTTCACAACGATTACGGCGCTATTGTGGACAAGTTGCAGGTCACCCTCTATACCGAGCAGGCTAAGGTTGAGGAGCTAATCGAGCAGGCGCGCGACGTCTATCGCGAAAGGGATGAACGAACGGCAGGGATGACCGATGAAGCAGTGGACACCTATTATAGCTGCACCCTGTGTCAGTCCTTCGCTCCCAATCACGTTTGTATTATCAATCCCGAGCGCACCGGCCTCTGCGGCGCTTACTCCTGGCTGGACTGCCGTGCCGCCTTTGAGATAAAACCCACCGGTCCCAACCAGCCCGTTCCCAAGGGGAAGTGTCTCGACCCGGTGAAAGGGGTATGGGAAGGGGTTAACAATTTCGTATACGATCACTCGAATAGGAGTGTGGACCGCTTCACTATCTACTCCCTGATGGATTCCCCAATGACCACCTGTGGATGCTGCGAGTGCGTTATGATCATCATACCGGAGGCTAATGGGATGATGATTGTCTCTCGAGATGACTACAGCATGACCCCCTGCGGGATGACCTTTACGACATTGATGGGCACCGTTGGCGGCGGCCAGCAGACGCCGGGAATGATGGGCCATAGCAAGCGTTATGTCCTTAGCAATAAGTTTATCCCGGTGGAGGGCGGCATCAAGCGGGTGATTTGGCTCTCCAAGAATATTAAGGAAGAGTTCGCCGAGGAGCTTAAAGAGGCCTGTGAGCGCGAGGGCGTGCCTGACCTAATAGATAAGATAGCCGATGGCACCGTCGCCACCACGGTGGATGAACTATTGCCCTTCCTTGAGAAGAAGGGGCATCCCGCGCTTACCATGGAATCCCTGATTTAATAGGGAAAAGCCCGGAGGAATACCTAACAAGGGTCGAATTCCTCGGCCCTTGTTTCGTGGGTAACAAAGGAGGGATCGTTATGTCAGCAGTGGAAATTCCTACTGAGAAGTGGACGGGAAAGATACACGAAGTGAAGCTGGGAGGCAATGGCCGCAAGAGCGTGGTGGTGGGAGGCGAGACTACCATGCCCTTCCTCCACTTTGAGGGTAAAATGCCCAATAGACCCCTGATCGCCGTTGAGATTCAAGACCGCAATCCAACGGATTGGTCACCGCATTTGATTTCCGCCTGGGGCGATGTGCTTTCTGACCCTGGGGCATGGGCGAAGAAGGCCGTGGAGTACGGAGCGGATATTATCGCGCTACGCCTTAGAAGTGCCCATCCTGAAGAGGCTAACACCGGTGCTGATGAAGCGAGGAAAAGCGTGGATATGGTGCTCTCTGCAGTTGACATCCCCGTTATCGTCTTAGGGCCTGGGGTGGCAGAGAAGGACAATGAGGTGCTTGTAGCCGCCTCTGAGGCTGCCCGGGGGCAAAGGGTGGCGCTGGGGAATTGCGAGGAGAAAAACCATCGCACCATCGCTGCTAGCTGCATCGCTGATGGCCATGTCGCCATTGCCAAGACCCCCATCGACCTCAACCTGGCCAAGCAGCTCAATATTCTCTTATGTGATGTCGGGCTATCACCGGATTCTATCCTGATGGATCCCACTACGGGGGCTTTGGGCTATGGCATAGAATATTGCTACTCAGTGATGGAGCGCCTGCGCCTGGCAGCTCTCCAGGGAGACACCATGGCGGCAATGCCCATGTTCTGCACCGCCGGAGAGGAGACATGGCGTCAGAAGGAGTCAAGGGTCACCGAAGGGGTGCCCCCATCGTGGGGTGACCACTTGGAACGCTCGTTAACCTGGGAGGGGGTCACTGCTATTATGCTGCTTAATGCCGGCGCTGAAATTATAGTGCTCCGACACCCCAACACGGTGACGCTGGCAAAGACCAGCATCGATAAGCTGATGAGCGCATGAGAGGAGGACTGCAAAATGGCACTCACTGGTATTGAGATCTATAAGTTTTTACCGAAAACCAACTGCAAGGAGTGTGGTTTTCCTACCTGCCTGGCTTTCGCCATGAAGCTGGCTGCCAAGGGCGTGGAGCTTTCCCTGTGCCCCTATGTCTCCGAGGAGTCCAAACAGGCCCTCGAGAGTGCTTCTCGTCCACCGATCCGCCTGGTCACTATTGGCGCAGGAGACCGGAAGATCGAGGTGGGAAATGAGGTGGTTATGTTCCGCCACGAGAAGACCTTCTACCACCCGCCCGGATTTATGATTCAGATTAAGGACACCGATTCTGCCGATGACGTGGCCAAGATCGTCGGTGAGGTTTCCAGCTACAGTGTGGAACGGGTTGGCCTGGAGCTCAAGCTAAATGGCTTCGCTATTGAGAATGCATCTAATAATGGCGAAAACTTCGTTAAATGCGTGGAGTTGGTCAAATCCAAAACCGACCTCCCCTTAGTTCTTATGTCAAGCGACCCTGCGGTTATTAACCTGGCCCTGGAAAAGGTGGCCGAAGCCAAGCCGCTCATCTACGCCGCCACCAAGGAGAACTGTGACCAGATGGTGGAGCTAGCCAAGAAGCATCAGTGTCCCCTGGCAGTATATGAACCTGCGG
>DAOWEF010000003.1 GCA_030638665.1 Dehalococcoidia bacterium | reverse complement strand
TCTTTTGCCGCCGCGGCTCGTAGGCGTCCGAGGTCAGGTATAAATGTCCACCCTTCTTGAGCACCCGCCCCATCTCTACAAGGGCTCTCTGGGTTAGAGCGGTGAAATCTTTGTAAGTAATGGGCTTCCAGTCTAGAGTGATATCCAGATGCTCGATGGTGGAAATGCAGGCCACCAGGTCGAATTTTGCGTCCTCATAGGGCATCTGTAGCATGGTCCCGCAATGCATGGCGACACCGCTTTCGCGGCATCTCTTCCTGAGATCCTCTTTGTTAGGTGCCATCGGCTGGGGGTAGTCGATGGTGGCGACCGATGCCCCTTTTTTCGCCAGGAAGAGGCAGAAGGTGCTGTTGCCCGGCCCCACATCGAGCACCTGAAGCCCGCCGAAATCGCCGATGAAGCTCACCAGCTTGCCATATTCCCATGCTTTGAGCCCATCGATGGCGCTATCGGAGAGGCGGGTTCTCAAGTAGGAGTCAAAAGCTATCATCTCACCCGTCTCCCTGGCGAGATGGACGAGGTCTCTCTTATCGATGAAGGTATTCATTAAACCTCGCGTAGCCACCACGAATCCTCCCGCTCATCATAGCAAATCTCGAACCGCTTTTCATCCTTTTCGCTCTTTTCGCCCTTTGCGCTCGTTGTGACCACTACGAAATGTTTTTGTCCAGGCTCAATCCATTCTTTTTCGATGTCCTTCACTTGATACTGCCTATCCTGCAACACGAATGAAGCGGGGCGGTCGGCGTAGCTGCGCCCGGAGTAGCACTGAACTTGGACCCCCTGCTCGTAGGCCATTCCCTCTATTTTCCTCTGACGTCTTACTCTTGTAAGCACAACGTGCTACAGGTGCACCCTCAGCATATGTTCTGCAGGCAAACCGCCCCTTCTGGGTCGCTGTTCACCCACCACTCGCACTTGCTATCGTTGGATGGGACACCCGCCATAAAGTCGGGAACAAGCTTTGTCCACTCAATATCTCCAGGCTGGCCGTCAGCGGTGGGCCACTCTCCGTGCTGAGCATTGTAATCATTGAGGGCTTGCTGAATGGCAACCCTGGCTGGCACGCACGACATCACCACTGTTGGCAGCGGTGTCGGCGTTGCTGTCGGCGTGGGTTCTACTGCCGGCCCGTCGTGGCTGATGAACCCCACCACCAGCAAGACACCCAGGACAAATATGAATGCAATCCCGGCAATTTTTGTGATTGTCATTGTTTCCCGCTCATTGGGCGCCCTCTTCTCTGGCTTCCAGGAAGAAGATTGCCGCTACTATCACGAACATCAACAGATACATCCACAGCATAGATTATCCCCTTTCTAAATCTCCGGTCTATTTCACCCCTTTTTCAAGCTGCGGCCGCCGCTCCCCCCACCCGGTCGCCTGCTCGTAGGCGTAGCCAATGCGAAAGAGCACTTCCTCGCTGAATGGCTTCCCTAGTATCTGCATCCCCACCGGCAGCCCGTCGCAGAAGCCTGCGGGGACGGAAAGGCCGGGGATGCCGGCTATGTTTATGGGCAGGGTGCAGACATCGCTGAGATACATCTGGAGCGGGTCATCCACCCTCTCCCCTATCTTGAAGGGCACCGTGGGCGAGGTGGGTGTGATCAGGGCATCGTAGCGCTCAAAGGCCTCCTCAAACTCCCGCCTGATCAGTGTGCGCACCTTCTGCGCCTTGAGGTAATAGGCATCGTAGTATCCAGCGGAGAGGGCATAGGTACCCAGGATGATACGCCGCTTCACCTCGGGGCCAAAGCCATAGCCCCGCGTCTTCTCCATAGCATCCCACATATTCTTTCCTTCATATGAGAAGCCGTATTTCACCCCGTCATATCGGGCGAGATTCGCCATCGCCTCCGAGGGGGCGATAATATAGTAGGCGGCCAGGGCATATTTTGTGTGGGGCAGCGATACCTCCCAATCCACTGTTGCCCCCAGCTCCTCGAGCGTTGCGATGGCGGTGCGCATCGCCTGGCGAACCCCGTCTTGCATCCCCTCAACGAAGTATTCCTTGGGGACGCCCAACTTAAGCCCATTGAGATCGGGGATAAGCGATTTCATATAGTCGGGAACGGGATAGTTCACCGATGTCGAATCCTTCGGGTCGTAGCCGGCGATGACATTCATCACTAGTGCTGAGTCGGTGACATCCCTGGTTATTGGGCCGATCTGGTCCAGCGAGCTGGCAAAGGCCACCAGGCCATATCTGGATACCCGGCCATAGGTGGGCTTGAGGCCCACGACGTTGCAGAACCCCGCTGGCTGGCGGATGCTCCCCCCGGTATCGGAGCCCAGGGCGTAGATCGCCTCGCTGGTGGCCACCCCGACCGCCGGCCCCCCGCTTGAGCCGCCGGGGACACGGGCTAAATCCCAGGGGTTTGCGGTGATAAAAAAGGCCGAGTGCTCGTTGGATGAGCCCATAGCGAATTCATCCATATTCCCCTTGCCCACCATCACCATGCCTGCATACCGCAGCTTTTCCACCACCGTGGCGTCGTAAGGGGGGATAAAATTCTCCAGCATCCTCGAGGAGCAGGTGGTGGCGATCCCCCTGGTGCACATATTGTCCTTGATCAGCGCGTGCACACCGGTCAAGGGGGTGAGATCGTCGCTTTTAATTCGCTCATCGGCCTGCGCTGCCTGGCGAAGGGCCTCATCCTCGGTTACGGTAACAAAGGCGTGAACCTTTTTCTCGACCTGTGCGATGTGCTCCAGCACTGCCTTGGTTAGCTCTATAGAGGAAACCTCCCTATTCTTGAGAAGCTGGTGAGCCTGGTGAATGGTCAGGTCGTAGCGGTTCAACTTTTCCCCCCTTTTTCGACCTGTGCGATGGTCAACTACCTCTATCACCTGCTGATTTTTGTGATTGAGGTTCTCATTACTCCAGCACCGCCCGCACCCTGAAGTAGCCCTCCTCCTGGCGGGGGGCGTTGGCGAGGATATCGCTCTGTGGGGATGAGGGCGCGACCTCGTCCTCCCGAACCACGTTCTCCAGGGGGATGGGGTATGCGGTAGGGGGGACATCGCTGGTATCAACCTGCTGTAAAATATCGAAATTCTCCAGGATGTTAGAAAGCTGCTCTTGGAATCTCTCCAGCTCCTCCTCGGAGAGTCCCAACCGGCAAAGGGTGGCGATGTGCACCACCTCTTCACGACTCAGCTTCATTTTCTCCACCCCCTAAGCGGCAGTATTGCTGATTATAGCACCTGACTATCGGTCTAAGCAACATTTTTACCAGAAAAGTGAGCATTGCCAGCTATTTCCCAAGGGGTTATAATGAGGCGGGAAAAGGCCCAGGGAGAGGGCGGAACCAAGATTGAGATCAAGGGAAGGGGAATAGTTGATGCCGCAACATACCACGGAGCAGATGCGCAATGTGGTGCTGCTTTCCCACTCGGGTGCTGGCAAAACCTCGCTCTCCGAGGCGATGCTATACAGCTCGGGGGCGATCACCCGCTTGGGTAAGGTGGACCAGGGGAACACTACCTCAGACTACGACCCTGATGAGGTGAAACGCAAGATCAGCATCTACCTCTCCCTTGTTCCATGCGAGTGGCAGGGGCTCAAGGTGAATCTCATTGACACCCCGGGTTATGCCGACTTTGTGGGCGAGGTTATGGCTGCGTTGCGCGTTGCCGATGGGGCGGTCATCGTGGTATGTGCTGCATCCGGCGTGGAGGTGGGCACCGAGCTGGTCTGGGACTATGCCGAGGAGCGAAAGATCCCCCGCCTCGTCTTCGTTAACAAGATCAATCGGGAAAATGCCGACTTCTTCAAGGCTTTAGCGGAGCTTCAGACGAATTTCGGGAAGCGATGCCTGCCCGTTGAACTCCCCATCGGTGCTCAGCAGAATTTTACCGGGGTGGTCGACCTCGTTACCATGAAGGCTTATTCCCAGAATCAGGAGGGGGAGATTCCCGATTCCCTCAGGAGTCAGGCTGAAGAATTTCGTGAGAAGCTGGTGGAGGCGGTGGCGGAAACAGACGATAACCTTATTGCCAAATACCTGGAGGGGGAGGCGCTCACCGAGGAGGAGATCCGCCAGGGCCTGCGCGTGGCCACCCTCAGTGGGCAGGTGGTGCCTGTTCTGGTGGGCTCGGCACTGGAGAACCTGGGCACTACCATACTGTTAGATTCCATTAACCACTACCTGCCTTCTCCTCAAGATCGAGACCAAATCTCGGCAACAAACACTCAGCTAAAGCAGGAGGAAACCATCTCCCCCGATCCTACTGCCCCCCTGGCTGCCCTGGTGTTTAAAACCAGCGCCGATCCCTATGTAGGCAAACTTACCTACTTCAGGGTCTATGCCGGCACTCTCTTCAACGACTCCACGGTGTGGAACGCTACCAAGAATTGCCAGGAGCGCATTGGGCAACTCTTTGTGCTTCGGGGGAAGGCTCAAGAGCCCGTGCCTCACCTGGTCGCCGGCGATGTTGGGGCGGTGGCGAAGCTGGCGGAGACCAGTACCGGGGACACACTCTGTGGGCGAGATCATCCCCTGGCCCTGCCCGCCATTGAATTCCCCCAGCCCTCCATGAGCATGGCGGTGCACCCCAAGACCAAGGCGGATCTCGATAAGCTGGGCTCATCCCTCTCCCGGCTCGCTGAAGAGGACCCCTCCCTTCGGGTTCAGCGGGAGGCTGATACCATGGAGACCATCCTCTCAGGCATGGGCGAAGCCCACCTGGATGTGGTGGCGGAGAAGATGCTGCGCAAGTTCGGGGTCAATGTAAGGATCGAAACCCCCAAGGTCCCTTATAAAGAGACAATCACCAACTCGGCAAGGGCGGAATATAAGCATAAGAAGCAAACGGGGGGGCATGGTCAGTACGCCCATGTCTTCCTGGAGCTGGAGCCACTGTCCAGGGGAGCAGGCTGCGAGTTTAGCAACCGCATCGTGGGCGGCGCGGTGCCCAAGAACTACATACCTGCCGTGGAGAAGGGGGTTTTGGAGGCTGTTCATGAGGGGGTGCTGGCGAGGTATCCTGTGGTTGACATAAAAGTAACACTGTACGATGGTACGTATCACACGGTCGATTCCTCAGATATGGCCTTCAAGATCGCCGGCGGCCATGCCCTGAGGAAGGGGCTCTCCGAGGGACAGCCTGTTTTGCTGGAGCCGATAATGAGCATGAGGATAACCGTGCCCGAGAGCTTCACCGGCGATATTATGGGCGACCTCAACAGCAAGCGGGGCAAGGTAATGGGAATGACCCCGCAGGGTGGGTGGAATGTCATTGAGGCTCAGGCGCCCCTTCCCGAGGTTCAGAGGTATGCCATTGACCTGCGCTCCATGACCCAGGGGAGAGGCAGCTTCCAGATGGAGCCGAGCCACTATGATGAGGTGCCGGCTCACGTGGCCCAGCGCGTCATCGCCGCGCGGGAGAAGGAAAAGGTGGATAAGGGGTAGAGAGGCTTTAATCACGGAATACTCCTACCTGGGCGGGCGGAAATACGAGTTTTTATAAGTGGTTAGCTTATAGTTACTTTAACACAGCGGATAGGGATGCGACTTAACAAGACTTGTTACGTCATAGTTGATCCATATTAAAAAGGGGCAACCTCAGAGTCAGGCTGCCCCTTCTATGTGAGCCACTATTTTTATTTAGCCCAGCAGCTCCTTCACCTTTGCGGTGAAGGCGGGGAGCACCTTCTTGTAGTCGCCGACAACCCCAAAGCGAGCCTCCTTGAATATGTTGGCATCGGGGTCCTTGTTTATGGCGATGATGTTCTTAGCGCCGGAACAGCCCGCGATGTGCTGGCTGGAGCCGGACAGGGCCACCGCAATATAGAGGGTGGGGCTCACGATCTTTCCGGTGAGCCCGACTTGAAGCGATGCTGGCACCCAGCCGTTATCGCAGGGCGGCCTGGTGGCCCCGATAGCTGCGCCCAGGGCCTTGGCCAGCGGTTCCAGTTCCTGGAAGGCTTCGGTACTGCCCATACCGCGTCCGCCAGTGACCACTACATCGGCATCCTCCAGCTTGACACCCGCAACCTCCTCCTTCACCGTATCGACAACCTTAGTCCTGATGATTGAGGGGTCAAGCCCGGCCTCGATGGTGCTCACCTCCCCCTTACGGGCATCATCCCGTTCCAGGGGATCCAGCGTCTTTGCCCTCACCGCGGCCATTTGAGGTTTGGTATCCTCGCAGATGTAAACCGCCTTAGCATTCCCCCCGTAAACGGGTTTTGTCTGGAGCAGGAGCTTGGAATCGGGATCAATGTCGAGTGCCACGCAGTCCATAGAGACTGCAGTATCTAGCATGAAGGCTAGCCTAGGTGCCAGGTCGCGCCCCATCGGTGTCGTTCCCAGAAGCAGGATATTTGGCGCAACCTGCTTCACCACCTTTTCCATCACCGCCACGTAGGCGTCCGTCTGATAGTCCTTAAGCAGGGGGTCATCAACGATATATACCTTGTCTGCCCCAAAGGCGATCGCCTCTTTACCCAGGTCGCCAAGTCCGCTGCCCAGTAAAACTAAAGAGAGTTCCTCGCCCAGATTATCTGCAAGCCCGCGGCCACCGCCGAGAAGCTCCAGAGTGCTTGCTGCCAGCTTCCCATCGCCGATCTCGCCGCAGACCATTACCCCTTTATACTCAGCCATTAAATTTAACCTCCTCTATATTAACCTAGTCTCTCTGAGTTTCAGCGCCAGATTTTCCGCTGCCTCTTCGAGGCTCTCTCCCTCGATGATTTCGCACTTTCCTTCTTTAACCGGGATGAATAGCTTGAGCACTTTGGCTCGTGCCCCGGCGGCACCAAGCTTTGCCGGATCAGCGCCGATATCCTGCGCATTCCAGGTGGGCACCTCCTTCTTCGCTGCCGCCATAATCCCCTTAAGCTTTGGATACCGAGGCTCGCCAAGCTCGTTTGATACCGTGATCAGCAGCGGGGGAGATGCTTCAATTACCTCGTAGCCATCGGTGACCACCCGCTCCACCTTTATCTTGCTGTCAACCAGCTCCACTTTCTGGGCCGGGGTGATGCTGGGTATCCCCAGCAGCTCGGCGATGCCGGAACCCACCTGGCCAGCATCCCAGTCCGCTGCCTGGCGGCCGCAAAAGATCAGGTCATACTCCCCCACCTTCTTAATGGCCATCGCCAGGGCGTAGGCTGTGGTGTAGCTGTCGGCACCTTCGAAGGCAGTGTCCTGGAGCAGGATCAGCTCATCGGCGCCCATGGATAGTGGCTTTTTAATTACATCCATGACAAAATCCTTGCCCAGGCTCAACACAGTGATATTGCCGCCGTGAGCATCCTTGATCCGCAACGCCGCCTCCACCGCCTGCTCATCGAAGGGGCTAACCACCTGCGATACACCTGTCGCAGGGATTGCCATCTTCGCCGCCTCGTCGACCTTGAAACTGCCCGGCGGCGCCTCCGGATCCGCTATCTGTTTTACGCAAACGATCATGTTGGGCATAGAATATCCCCCTTTCTAAGGCTTGTGTTGCGCTTGTTAAATTTATCACGAGGTAGGGTGAATGTCAAGAGAACCTACTCGTCCAGTACATTAGTTACATCGCAGTTCGCTGGATTTTCCCTGTCATTGCCACGAAAATACCCTGATATG
>DAOWEF010000051.1 GCA_030638665.1 Dehalococcoidia bacterium | reverse complement strand
TGGCCACCGATGATAAAAAACTGAAAGCGAAGGCGATAGGGGAAGGGCTGAGGGTCGTCGATGAGAATTTTTCCGCTGATGTGATAACCATCGCTATTGCCACAGAGATTCACCAGATAGTAAAGGAGATAACCGCAAACCCCGATCCCTATCGCGGGGTGAAGGACGAAGAGATAAGAATCTCCCGGGAACTCATCAGTGAGGTGAGCCCAGCCTACCCCCAGGATTTCAAAGGTTATCTGGCGCTCTCCGCTCTGGGGAATGTCATCGATTTTTTCAGGGACTTCGATACTATCAGGGGGGATATGAGGGGCCAGGTGGAATTTTTCCTCGACGACTCCGACAAGTTCGAAAGAAAGCTCGAAAAAGCGACAAACGTTCTTCTTCTCGCTGACAATTCCGGTGAGGTTTTCTTCGATCTGCCTCTGGTAAAATGGATGGCTAGGTTTGCCCCGGTTACCTATGTGGTCAAGGAATCACCGGTGCAAGATGATACTACTCTTGATGACCTGAGGATAGCCGGGCTTGAGGGAGAGCTGGATCGCGTGATCACCACCGGCACTGCCACGCCCGGGGTGCTGCTCCACTTAGCCTCGGACGAATTCAAGCGGGCGTTTGCTGCGGCCGATTTGATACTGGCAAAAGGCATGGGATACTACGAGGCGCTCTCGGAGTTTCCCGGCGATGGCAGGGTGCTCTATTGTCTCATGGCTAAGTGCCAGCCAGTAGCCGATTCCATAGGGGTACCGCTGAACAGCTACGTGGCGATGCTGCGTTGAACTAGGTTGATGCGAGAGGACTTTATTTTTTTTCCCGATAGCTACTTCATCGGCGACCCCGCCGGCTGGGGACTGCCCTTCGAAGATATCTATTTCCCCACTGCCGATGGGGTGACGCTTCATGGATGGTTCGTTCCGGGACAGACGGGGATTACATGGCTGTGGTGCCACGGCAATGCCGGGAACATAAGCTACCGATTGGATAACCTGAAGCTCCTTCATGATAAGCTGGCCCTCAACATCTTCATCTTCGACTACAGAGGTTATGGCCGAAGCCAGGGGAAGCCATCTGAGGAGGGCACCTATCGCGATGCCGAAGCAGCTTTAGCTTACCTCAGCACTCGCCAGGACATTGACCAGAGCGCCATTGTATTCTTCGGCCGCTCTCTGGGCGGGGCGATTGCAGTGGACCTGGCGAGCAAACACCAATGCCTCGGGCTTATCCTGGAATCTACCTTCGCCTCCATGGTGGGATGGATGAGCCGATCTTTTCCTGACATCACACCCGACATGCTCCCCATCAAGTATGACTCCCTCTCTAAAATAAAGCGGGTCAAGGCCCCGCTGCTCATGCTGCACGGCGATTGCGACGAGGTGGTACCTTTCGAATCGGGAAGGGAATTATATGAAGCAGCCAACGAGCCAAAGGAATGCTATACCATTGAGCAGGCAGGCCACAACGATACCTATATAGTGGGTGGAGAGGGATACATAGCAGCCCTTCAGGGGTTTATCACCGGTCTAGAGAGAACCTGACCGGGGCGAAGCACTTCCTATGGATAGGGCACGCCCCCAATTGCCTGAGGCTTAAGAGGTGCTCCCTGGTGGCATAGCCCTTATGCCTGGCAAATCCATAGCCAGGATATGCCTCATCGAGCGCCACCATGACGCCATCCCTGGTCACCTTGGCAATAATGGAGGCGCAGGCGATGGAAAGGGAGTGGCTCTCCCCCTTAGCGATGCTTCTCTGAGAAAAGTCAAGCTCGGGCAAGGCTATGAAGTCGATGAGGAGGAAATCAGGGGGTTGAGGAAGGCACGCTACAGCGGAGCGCATCGCCATCCTCGTTGCCCTTACGATGCCTTGGGCGTCGATTACCTCGGGAGGCGTATAGCCGACACCGATAGCGATGGCTGCCGCTTCAATCAGAGGGAACAGGGACGCTCGGCGTTTCGGGGTGAGCTTCTTGCTATCGCGTACCAAAGGGAGCCAGGGAACATCCAGGTTGAGGGGCAGGATCACGGCGGCCGCCACCACCGGCCCCGCCAGTGGGCCACGCCCCACCTCATCGATGCCTGCGATGAAGCGGTAGCCCTGCTCCGCGAGCCTCTTCTCTTCAATAAAGCTCGGATGCCGTGCTACCTCAGTTGGCGCGCTCAACCGTCTCACTTTTCCTCTACACTTGCCTTTCCCGTCTCCTCATCGGCCCCCCAAAACCAGTCGGGAACTCCACCTGAGCCGTGCCAGCGCTGCAAAGATCGATGCTGCCCACTAAACCCGGTAGCTTATGATACGGGATGCTTACAAATAGCTCCTCAGGCTTGTAGTCCTGGTATTTGCGAGAAGTATAATCCAAGAGACTGATATTGAGCTCCCCTGATACTACAGGGTAGGCAATAACCATATGGCATGTCGAGCCTACTATCTCCGTCTTGGGAGGGAGGCCGTCAGGGTAAGTAGCCAGGGTGACCAGGCGACATGCTTGCTCCGGATTACACAAAAAAACTACCAAATCTGGCGCTATCTCGGCCTTCTCTAAAGGTGAGAACACGATATATTCTGCCAGACCCAGGGGTGGTAGCGTGGTCAAGCTCATGGCTCGATGGAAGGTAGCAATGGAGCAAAACAGTTTTTCCCCTTCCACAAGGAATCTCTTTAAAGCTTTATCTGCCCTCCCGGAAGGTCTGGGGGTGAGGCCAAGATGCCACGCTCCCCCGGGGCAAGCGGAGCTTTCCTTGCTCAAGTTGATGATGGCACCGTCTCTCGCATCAAGCAGGGCCTGGCATACCCAGTGTTTCCCCGATTTCCCTTTAGAGGCTGGGTCCATAGAATAGCTAACTGCGATGGGGCTTCCCTCAAGCCCTAATACTTCTCTCAGCCTTTTGGAATATTCCTGCCAAACCATGCTATAGACCCCCTTATTTGAAAAGTCGAGCAGCGCTATCTTAGTAGAGCAGTGGCATCATGTCAAATCTTGGCATCGTGGCACAGCATGTAGTATAAAACGGGAGCTGGTGTCGCCTTACCATTGCACCAACATGATATAATATAGTTGGGAGGAGGGATCAGCTTCTGGAAACAGCCCAATTAGCAAGAAAGGCCGTGGAGGCGGCCTCGGAGAAGCAGGCCACGGATATCGTAATGCTCGATATGAAGGGAGTATGCACCTTCGCCGATTATTTCGTCATCTGTAGTGGCGACACACAGCGCCAGATCGAGGCCATATGTGAGGAGATCGATGTGGTGATGAGAAGGGAGGGAATAGCGCCACATCGTCGCGAGGGCACTGTTGACTCGGGCTGGATACTGGTGGATTTCGGCGATGTCATCGTCCACGTCTTCGCCTCAGCGGAGCGAGAATACTACCAGCTGGAGAAGCTGTGGAGCAAAGCCACCCCCCTGATCAGGATTCAGTGACCCATTAATCTATTTCCATAGAGTAATTTAAAACTTCCTTTTGTGAGAAGAAGAGTTCAATTTCCTTCTGTGCGGTCTCCTCCGAGTCGGACCCGTGAACGAGGTTGCGCCCGATATCCTGTGCCAGGTCCCCCCGGATCGTTCCCGGTGTGGCACGTGCCGGGTCAGTCTCCCCCATAGCGCTTCTTACCGCCGCCACCGCGTCTTCCCCCTCGAAGACAGCGGCGATAATCGGGCGGGAGGTGATAAACTCGACAAGCCCTTCGAAGAATGGTTTGTCCTCATGGACG
>DAOWEF010000026.1 GCA_030638665.1 Dehalococcoidia bacterium | reverse complement strand
CGGTGATATAGAGCTTGCCGGGCTGGTACTCAAAATGCAACCGGTTCAGCAACTGGTAAAGGCCATCGGGATTAATAGGCCAGCCCATATCAGTACACTCTAACTCAGATACCGCAGAGACAGGCGGCTGATTCTCACCTTCCGCTGCCACTTCGTCGCGCAGCACTGTAGTGGTGTAATAGTTAACGCCAAGGAAATCGGTCGATGCGGCGATGGCGTCAAGATCGCCTGATTGGACAAAAGTCAGGCCTTCCGCTGGCAAGTGACCAGCGGCGACGTGATCGGCCACCTGATCGGCGGGATAGTGGCGCCCATAAAGCGGATCGAGATACCAGCGATTGAAGTGGCCGTCCAATTTACGACCGAGCTGAAAGTTGGCATCGCTAGAGGAGGCCAGCTCAATCGGAATCAGTACCAAGGTGATACCAACCTCGGCGCCAGGGCTGTTGCGGCGCAGCACCGGCACCGCCCAACCGTGGGAGAGCAACAGATGGTGGATGACTCGAAGCGAGGTGGGAAAATCTGTCAGGCCCGGCGCATGCTCGCCCATTTGATAGCCCCAGAATGCTATCGAAAACAACTCGTTGTGAGTAATCCAGTGCTTCACCCGGTCACCGAGATGGCGGCTTAGGACGTCGGCATACTCTGCGAAGGCTTCGGCAGTCGAACGCACCGCCCAACCACCCTCGTCTTGCAGGCTCTGGGGCAGGTCCCAGTGATACAGGGTCAGAAAAGGCTCGATTCCTGCTTCCAGCAGCCCATCCACCAGGCGACTGTAAAAATCCAGCCCAGCCTGATTCACTTTCCCACGTCCCGCAGGCAAGATGCGGGGCCAGGACACCGAAAAGCGATAGGCCCTAAGGCCCAGCTCTTTCATCAGCGCGATATCTTCGGGCCAGCGGTGGTAGTGGTCACAAGCCACATCGCCAGTGCTGCCATCTTCAATAGTGCCAGTGGTGTGGGAAAAGCGGTCCCAGATTGATTCGCCCTTACCATCCTCGTCCCAGGCACCTTCGATCTGGTACGCTGATGTGGCTGCTCCCCAAATAAAGTCATCAGGGAAAGTAAACGCTTGAGAGCCCATCAAAACTCCTCCAATCTGTAACTGGCAATTGCAGGCAACATCCGTATTGACTCACACAACTTCGCCCTTTACGCCAGTCGCTTGAAGCCCGCTTTTTTTGGGACGATCCCCCAGCTCGACCGCTCACCGCAGCAGGTGAATTATCTACAGCGTGATTTCGAGATCGCCGTTGCTCTGCTCTACCGTGTAGCAAGCGATCGGCCTCTTGGCCGGGCCACTTAGCCTGTTACCCTCAAGATCATAGGTGGAATGGTTGATGCTGCAGCAGCGCAACTTAGCTTCACCTGGAACCAGGTCAAGCTTGCGGTGACCGAAGTGAGTGCAGCGGTCCTCAAAGGCAAGATAGCGGTCATCCTCGGTTCTCAGCAGGAGAACGGGTTTAGAGAGTCCGCCCCCTTTGAGATAGACTGCACCTCCCTTTTGCAGAGGTTCAGGCATCTGGCTGAGCTTCACCCGCGCCTTGTTCCCCTCAAGGCTCCACAACTCGCTGCTCAACGGCTTCGTCTCGCAGATCCCCAGTACAGCTTTGAAAATACTCATCCCCTTCCTCCTTTTGGAGCTTTTTTCACGCTGTCGTATCGCTCTTGAGCCTCTTTGGGGGTAGCATTTTCGTGGATGATGGCGCGCAGCGCCCGGATCATGGCTACCGGGAAATCGTTTTGCCACACGTTCCTCCCCAGGTTCACCCCCACCGCCCCTTTCTGAATGCCATCGTGGACAAAGTCGAAAACCTCGCGCTCCGTGTCCACCTGAGGACCGCCCGCCATAACCACCGGAACAGGACAACCCGCGGTAATCTTCTCAAAGCCTTCACACCAGTAGGTTTTTACCACACGTGCGCCGAGCTCGGCGGCGATGCGACTGCATAAAGCAAGGTAGCGAGCATCTCGCTTCTCCAGCTCTTTGCCCACAGCGGTAACCGCCATCACCGGGACGCCATACTTTTCGCCCTCATCAACGAGCTTCGATAGATTCAGCAGCGATTCATGCTCATAGTCACTCCCGACGAAGATGGAGATGCCTATAGCAGCCACATTTAGGCGAATCGCCTCTTCCATGGATGTGGTGATCCCTTCATTGGCCAGGTCTTTTCCCACCATGCTGGTGCCCCCGGAAACCCTGAGGATGGTAGGTTTAGCGCTATCGGGCTCTACCGATGAGCGCAATACACCCCTGGTAACAAAGATGGCGTCGCAATAAGGGAGAAGAGGCTTGATAGTCTCGCCCGGTTTCTCCAATTTCCTGGTGGGCCCCTGGAAATACCCGTGATCTATCGGTAAAAACAAACATCGGCCATCCGATTGGATAAGCTGTGCCATGCGATTTTTCATTCCCCAATCCATGTTAGTAATACCCCTTTCTCAAGTGGTGTGTCCGTAGTTTAGTGATTCGATTGCGGTTAGTCAAGTTGCCTTCAGCACCAGCCCCTTTGTGCCTTTAGTAAAATGTAAAAAAAGACACCTCACAACATAAGCAAGGTGCCTTTCGAAGAACAGGGTATATATTTAACCTCTTATTGTTAATCCGATGAGGGCAGCGGCCTGGGCTCCTGGAGCTCCATCTCTTTATCGCAACAAAGCACCGCGCCCTCGCCAGCTTTAACACATAATACCTCAGTGTTACATACCGGACACTTAAACCGCTTACCCAATTGATTTGCCACTGGCCATCCCTCCTTTTTCTACGGGCCTACTTCTTAAGGGTCATCGGCTGACTGCAGCAAGTAAGCTTACCCTCGCCAGCCTTGGTAACAATGAACTCGGTGCCGCACTTCTCGCAGCTGTATCTCTTGCCAACTTCGTTCGCCAATTTAGTATCACCTTCCCGTCTTAAAAATTCCTTCATAATTATAGCCTGCTTCAAAAGGCTGGTCAACACCTTGGACTCGTCCAGTACATTAGTGATGCATCACCGCTAGCCCACTGTCAACATCATTAGCTTCGCTCCGCTCGCAATGACAATAAAAGCGTTTCGCCCGCGACGAGCCTCGCAATCCAACATGCCGCTTACCAGCGGCACCACGGAGGATTAGAATGGTGCATGTTCGCACCGGCTTTGTCTGTCAGTACTACGGAAGCAGGAACCCCGAGACCGGTCGTCCTGGATTCCCGCCTGCGCGGGAATGACATGAGCGTAAAGTTCATCCAGACATATCAGGGTATTTTCGTGGCAATGACAAGTGAAAGAGCGCCTCATAATAGCGGTAGGCTGTCACCTATTTATCTCAGCGACATCACACCGCTTAAGGGCGCAGCCCCGGCTTTAATCTTGGTCATAAGAGTGCCCTGAGATGAGATGCCAATCACTTAGTGGCCAGTAGACAAGCCATGCCCTGCCGGTGATGTTTTCCCGGGGCAGCATTCCCCAGCTACGGGAATCGGTGCTGTGGCTACGGTTGTCCCCCATCACAAAGTAGCTGTTTTCAGGCACTTGAGTGCGGGGGTATGTGGGGTGATTTTCACCCTGAGTATAAGGCTCCTCCAGTGGTTCATCGTTAATATATACATAGTCGCTTGTGACCTCCACCCACTCCCCGGGCAAAGCTATCACCCTTTTTATGAGTCCGTGATGCTCATAAGGATGTTTAAATGTGATCACATCGCCCCGCTGGGGATCGCCGAACCAGTAGTCCGCCTTAATTTTTATCACGCTTTGGCCATCATATGCGGTGGGCTCCATAGAAGAACCATCCAGCGTGAAGCTACCCAGCGTGGTAAAGATCGCCAAGAGGAGAAGCAGTGCCACCAGAAGGCTAACTAAAAACCCACGTCGGGTAAATTTCCTGGCGAAAACCTGGCGAATGTGGATACTCTTCATCATTCTAACCACAATCCATCAAGAGATTTACACCATTATAAACTTTTGACCTGAAGCAAGCGAGGTGATAGAATTTGGGGGCAGTAATCAGTGGGGAGGTGGCAGATGTCGGGTCATTCCAAATGGTCTCAGATCAAGCGCCAGAAGGGGGTGACAGACTCCAGGCGAGGGCAGCTTTTCACCAAGTTAAGCCGAGAGATTGAGGCTGCGGTGCGCCAAGGGGGGGAGAGCCCGGAGATGAACTTCCGCCTGCGCCTGGCGATCCAGAAAGCCCGCGATAGCAATATGCCAATAGATAATATTGAGCGGGCGATCAAGCGAGCCGCGGGAGGGACCGAAGGGGCAAACCTTATTGAGGCCACCTATGAAGGCTATGGCCCAGGGGGCGTCGCCATCCTGCTCGAGACGCTCAGCGATAATCGCAATCGCACCATATCAGAGATACGCAACGTGCTGTCACGAGGCGGCGGCAACCTGGGGGAGAGCGGTTGTGTTACCTGGATCTTCGAGCCTAAAGGGGTGATTACGGTGACGGCGGGGGACGCTGATGAAGAGGAACTGACTTTATTTATTATCGATGCGGGCGCCGAAGATATCAAGGTGATCGATGGGTCACTGGAGGTCCACACCAAGCCTGAAGACCTGGAGGGGCTGAGAAGGGGCTTAGAGCAGCGAGAGCTGGCTATCGTCTCCGCCGAGGTATTGAAGGTGCCCAAGAGCGTGGTGATGCTTGACGAAAAGGCGGCGCTCCAGGCGCTGCGACTGCTGGATAAACTGGAGGAGCTCGATGATGTGCAGCGGGTGTTTACCAACGCTGACTTCCCCGATGAGGCCCTGGAAAGGTATCGCAGTCAAGGATAGACTCGCCCTTAACCAACGTTCTTTTTTGAGCAATCGCTTTAGAATTAGAGGGCGGCTTTTTATAGCGGAGCGACAAGAACGAAAATGCGAATCCTAGGCATCGATCCCGGCACGATAACCCTGGGCTATGGTGTGATCGATGAGGAGGCGGGGGAAATTACTCATGTGGCTTGCGGTGCTCTAACGACTCCCCCCAACACACCCCTGGCGGAGCGTCTCCATATTTTATACCTGGGGCTCCAAGACATCATAGCCCGCTATCAGCCCGCGGAGGCCGCCATCGAAGAGCCCTTTGTAGCGAAGAACGCGCGCTCCGCCCTGGCAGTGGGGCAGGCGATAGGAGCGGCTACGGTGGCAGTGACTGAAAAGGGGATCCCGACTCATCACTACACCCCAACTCAGGTAAAGCAGGCGGTGACCAGCTACGGGCGCAGCGGAAAGGGGCAGGTGCAGGAGATGGTATGCGTCCTTTTGGGGCTTTCCTCCCCCCCTGAGCCCGCAGACGCCGCCGATGCCCTAGCGGTGGCGATATGCCACATCCAGGAGAGACGCATCTTAAGGATACTGGCAGAGCAAGGAACATGATCGCTGGTCTTGAGGGAAAACTCCAGTCACGGAGCGCCGATGGGGCGATTATCAAGGTGGGCGGGGTGAGCCTCCAGGTCTACATGCCCAGCTCCACGCTGAGCACGCTGGGGACCATCGGTGAGGCGGTCCATCTCTATACCCACCTCCACCTGAGGGAGGACAATGTTGCGCTCTATGGCTTTGCCACCGCTGAGGAGCTCGAGCTCTTCCGCACGCTCATCGGCGTCAGCGGGGTGGGACCCAAAGTTGCCCTGGCGGTACTCTCGGCAATGGATCCCGGTCAGCTGGCCCTGGCCATCGCCACCGGGAATGTCGCCCTCCTGTCCCAGGTGCCCGGCGTGGGCCAGAAGATGGCCGGCCGCCTCGCGCTGGAGCTGAAGGGGAAGCTGGAGGGCATCATGGTCAGCGCCCCGGCTGAGGGAGATGCCGAGGTAATTATGGCGCTGACCAGCCTGGGATACAGCGCTGCCGAGGCCGCCTCCGCCCTCGCCTCAGTGCCCGATTCCGCGGAGCTATCCGTCGAGGAAAAGATAAGGCGGTCACTGCAATACTTCGCCGCTCGCTAGTATCATGAATCGTAATCTGCTTGAGCTTTTAGCCTGCCCGGAGTGCGGGTCGGCAGATCTGGCGCTCCTCCCCGAGGATATACTGGCTTGCTCCTCCTGTGCCGCCCGCTACCCCGTCCTTAATGGCATACCGCACCTGTTGCCGGCCCATCTCGCCTCAACACTCCAGCAAAAAAACGCCTACCTGGAGAGGCTGATGGCAGCGATGCGCCGGGGAAAGAATTTGCGGGACCGGGG
>DAOWEF010000050.1 GCA_030638665.1 Dehalococcoidia bacterium | reverse complement strand
TACATTCCCTTGATGGACTAGGGCACAGGATGTATACTTACCAAGCTATGTACGAGGACACGATTGCTGCCCTCTCCACCCCCCTTGGTGAGGGCGGGATCGGGATCGTGCGCCTGAGCGGGCACGGTGCCCTGGCAATTGCCCAAAAGGTGTTCCACCACCCCCTGCAAGACCGCCGGCTGGTCTACGGGCATATCATCGACCCTGCCACAAAGGAGGTTGCCGATGAGGTTCTGGTCTCCTATATGGCAGCGCCCCATACCTATACCAGAGAGGACATCGTGGAGGTCAATTGCCATGGTGGCCCTTTACCCCTGCAGCGCGTCCTGGAGTTAGTGCTCAGGCATGGCGCTCGGCTGGCGAACCCGGGGGAGTTCACCCTGAGGGCCTTCCTCAATGGCAGGATCGACCTCGCGCAGGCGGAATCGGTTTTGGATGTGGTGCGCGCTAAGACGGCGGCTAGCTTAAGGGTTGCCGTGCAAGGCCTTGGGGGAGGCTTGTCCCAGTCCCTTAAGGCGGTGCGTGCCGAGCTGATGAGCGTTCTCGCCTACCTCACCGCCAGGATCGATTTCCCCGAGGATGAGGTGGCGGAGCAGGAGATAATCCCTCCCCTGGAGAGGGCACGCAAGAAACTGGGGGAGCTCATATCAAGCGCCGACCAGGGAATCGTCTATCGCCAGGGGGTCAGGACCGCCATTGTGGGACGCCGCAATGTGGGCAAATCAAGCCTGCTAAACCGCCTGCTCAGACAGAGCCGTGCCATTGTCAGCCCGGTGCCAGGAACTACACGGGATACGGTGGAGGAAGTGGTAAACCTGAAGGGAGTGCCGTTCGTCCTTATCGATACTGCAGGCATGGTGCAGCGCAAGGGCCTGGTTGAGTCTCTGGGGGTGGCGCGCAGCCGCAACGCCATCGAGCAGGCAGATATCGTCCTGCTGGTGCTCGATGCCAGCAACAATCTAAGAAGCTCCGATCGAGAGCTCATCGCCCTTCTCTCAGAACTTCGCGAAAAAGAGGTGCTGGTGGCCGCCAATAAGTGCGACCTGCCACGGCGAGCCCTCTTCGATCATTTCGCCTGGGCCACGGTCTCCATATCAGCCCTGACCGGTGAAGGGCTTGACAAGTTGGAGGATAGGATGGTGGCTTGTGTCCTCGGGGGGAAGGTCTCAACTTCGGACGCCCTGCTAGTTTCCAACCCACGCCACAAGGCTTGTCTAGAGCAGGCGGAGGGTCACCTTGAGCAGGCCCTATCAAGTATCGCAGCCCAGATGCCCGACGATTTCATCACCATCGACCTCACCACAGCCCTGAATGCCCTGGGTGAGATCACCGGCGAAACGGTGAGCGAGGAGCTTCTGGAGACTATCTTCAGCAATTTCTGCATCGGGAAATAGCATTCCGAAGAGGGTAGCTTCCACGGTGAAGGCGATTTCATTGACACAGAGCTTTGGCTTTTGCTATAATCTGGCACACTGGGGATATAGCTCAGCTGGGAGAGCGCTGCGTTCGCATCGCAGAGGTCGGGGGTTCGAATCCCCCTATCTCCACCATATGCCTGTAACCAGGGGTAGCGGTTAATAGCAGCGAAAAAAGCCCCTGTAGCTCAGAGGATAGAGCAGCGGTTTCCTAAACCGCGTGTCGGGCGTTCGAGTCGCCCCAGGGGTACCACAGAAAACCTGTTTTTCTTATCAATAGTCACGGTGGGAAAAACCCCGACTCAATAACAGAATCTAGGTTCGATTGACTTCCGAATTGCCAAGGTGCTTTGGCATATATCGACACTTCCCCATGTCATCCTCGGAAGTGATTTATGCTCCCATTATCTATCATCTCTAGATTAAGGATGAAGATAACAAATCCTATTTCTTCGCGATCGCGTCGTAGAGTACCCAGCCGTCTTGTCCCTTACCATGGTATATCCTAGCCATCTCTATCCCCGTTTCAAGAAGATGGGATTGCCGCCAACTGCTTTGAAGAAGCGTACCGGGCTATTGATGCCCCCGGGTAAATATTTCCGGGCTTCTTTAAAAAGCTTGCTCGATTGATTCCTACCCATCGTCCCTCTCAGCTCTGGTGACAAACCAGCGCGCTACCTCTTTGGCGTGATAGGTAATTATGATATCGGCGCCAGCTCGTTTGATGGCGGTAAGTATTTCCATGGTAGCGCGCTGCTCCTCTATCCATCCGCGTGCTGCCGCAGCCT
>DAOWEF010000022.1 GCA_030638665.1 Dehalococcoidia bacterium | reverse complement strand
TTCGGTCAGGGCGGCGCGCACCACCCTATCGGCCTCATTCTCCAGTCGATTTATCTCAATGCAGTGCTCTGGTATTTTGTTTAGTTGATTACGGCGGCGCAGCCTTGGTAGCGCTGCGTTGACTTCGGAGGTCGTTCCGACGAGGATATCTGCCAGCTCCTGCGCTCTTTCTGTGGGTCGTTTCACCTCGTAGATAAGCATGGCCACCGCCGCTCCCTCGATAAAATCCATCACGTCGTCCATGCGCTCGGCAAGTTGTGCGATGTCCTCTCGGTCGATGGGGGTGACGAAAGTGGCGTGCAGTTGCGCTATAATGCGGTGGGTGATGTTATCCCCGTGGTGCTCAAGCTCGCTGATCTCCCTCACCTTCTCCTCTATATTCTCCCACTTCCCTATAAGTTCGGCAAGCAGGCCGGCCCCCCTTACCAAGTTGCGGGCGCTCTCCTCAAAAAGGTCGAAGAACTTCTCCTCCCTGGGGATAAAGGGAAATCTCACGCGCCACCTCCTTAATATATCAACCTAAACTAGCAGAAAGAGGATGAGTTGTCAATATAATTTCCTTAATAGATCAGGCTCCCTTTCTTATTACCTGGAGCCATTCGCTTTCTGTCATTCTGGCCCCGATTTAGGCCGAAGTGTCGGCCGACCTGTCGGCCTTGGGGGAAGAATCTCCTCTTCGCCGCCCCTTCGCTTCGCTCAGGGCTTCGGCTCAGAATGACGTGGGTGAACTGTGTTGGTCCTTTTGGTATAATAGGGTGTTAGAGATGGTAAAAAGGTTCGAGGTCATCGACCATACGGCTGACATCGGCATCGCCGCCTATGGGGCAGACCTGAAGGAGGCCTTTGCCAATGCTGCCTATGCCCTCTTCAGCCTGATGATAGATCTTGAGGGTGTGGGCGACACTAGTTGCTACGATGTTGAGGTAACCGCTGAGGATCGGGCAGAGCTCCTGGTGGCTTGGCTCAACGAGCTGATCTACCTCTTAGAGGTGGAGAATGTGCTCTTTAAGAGGTTTGAAATCGGCGAACTCGACGAGACCAGGCTCAGGGCAAGCTGCTATGGAGAGAAGATAGACCCAGAGCGCCATAAGATGAAGGTGGGGGTCAAGGCAGCCACCTACCACATGCTCCAGGTTAAGGAAGAGTGTGGGGAAGGGGTGGGGGAGAGCGAAAGAGGCTTCAGGGTTCAGGTGCTCTTTGATATCTAGGGGGTGTGGGGATGTCGGGGGGAGAGCGAAAAAGGGGTGTGGGGATGTTGGGGCGAGAGCGAAAAGGGGGTGTGGTTGTTAACCAAAATTGACGATTATAGGTGGGAGATCCCGCAGAGCTATAAGGCGGGGATGAAGGTACCCGGGCTCATCTATGCCGATGAGGGGATGCTGGCCCATATCAGGGGGGAGGAGGCTTTAGAGCAGGTAGCCAATGTGGCCTTCCTTCCCGGGATCGTATCCCGGTCACTGGCGATGCCCGATATCCACTGGGGCTACGGCTTCCCCATCGGGGGTGTGGCGGCTACCAGGGTGTCAGATGGCGTGATCTCCCCGGGAGGGGTTGGCTTCGACATCAATTGCGGGGTGAGATTGCTGCGCACTAACCTTAGCGAGGAGGAGGTTAGCCCCCTGATCGACAAACTGGTGGATGCCCTTTATCAAAGTGTCCCTTCAGGGGTGGGCTCCCAGGGTAAGCTGAGGCTGGACCAGCGGGAGATGGACAGTGTCTTGCTCAAGGGTGCCAGGTGGGCGGTGGAGCGGGGTTATGGGGAGGCGAGGGACCTGGAGGTCACCGAGGAGCAGGGAGGTATGAAGGGTGCTGACCCAGAGCGGGTGAGTGCCAAGGCCAAGCAGCGCGGCGTCCCCCAGCTGGGAACACTGGGCGCGGGGAACCACTTCCTCGAGGTGGGTGTGGTGGATGAGGTCTATGAGCCTGAAGTCGCCTCGATCATGGGCATTGAGCGGGTGGGCCAGGTACTGCTCCTGATCCACACCGGATCGCGGGGCTTTGGTCATCAGGTTTGCACCGACCATTTAGCGACCATGGGAACGGCGGTAGCGAAGTACGGGATCAGCCTTCCCGACCGCCAGCTCGCCTGCGCCCCAGTGAGGTCTCCCGAGGGGCAGGCCTACTTTGCTGCCATGGCCTGTGCTGCCAACTATGCCTGGGCCAACCGCCAGTGTATCACCCATTGGGTCAGGGAGTCCTTTATCCAGGTGTTTGGCAAGAGTCCCCGCGAACTGGGCATGGAGATGGTCTACGATGTGGCTCACAACATTGCTAAGATGGAGGAGTACGAGGTAGAGGGGAAGCGTCTCGCCCTTTGTATTCATCGTAAAGGGGCCACCAGGGCCTTCCCTGCGGGGCAGCCGGAGGTACCCGATATTTATGCCGAGATCGGGCAGCCAGTGCTCATCCCCGGCGATATGGGCCGCTATTCCTACGTTCTAGTGGGCACCCAGCGGGCGATGGTGGAGACCTTTGGTTCCACCTGCCATGGCGCGGGGCGGGTGCAGAGCCGCGCTGCAGCCAAGCGAAGCCTGCGCGGCGTCGACGTCGCCAGGGGGCTTGCCGAAAGGGGGATCACGGTCAAGACGGGGAGCATGTCTTCGCTGGCTGAGGAGGCCTCGGAGGCTTATAAGGATGTCGCCCAGGTGGTGGAGGTGACTCACCGCGCCGGGATCTCTCGCAAAGTGGCTAGATCGAGACCTATCGGCGTAGTCAAAGGCTAATTCGCCTTTTTTAGCCTGACCCTCTTCTCTTTCTGTCATTCTGAGGGAGCAAAGCGACTGAAGAATCCAACTAAGATTCTTCGCCGCCCCTTCGCTTCGCTCAGGGCTTCGGCTCAGAATGACAAAGAACGTCGCTTTATTCTTTATTTTCGTAGCAATGACACCTGCAATAGGCTTATGGTGATGTGTCATTACTGTACTGGACACCGCACAATAAAGAATTGACAGGGGGGAAGCTAAGGTTATAAACTGAGCAAAGATTTGCCCTAGCTGAGGTAGTAAAATTGGATGGCTATATTGATGCCCTCGAGCTGACGGTAATCGCGCTGGGTGCCCTCCTAGTTATTTCCCTTTTTTTTATCGGGTTGACCCGTGGCCTCCAGTGGCTGGCGAGAGCTGGTAAAAAGGAAGAGGAGGTTGTGGCCGCCGAGCCTGAGGCGCCGGTTGCCTCGGCGGAGGCGCCTCCTATGACAACGCCAGCGGCAACCAAGCCCGTGCCGAGGATCGCTGGCGAAGGGGTAGTCACCTCTCCCATGCCGGGCACGGTGATCGCTATTAAGGTCGAGGTTGGTGAGCTGGTAAAGGTGGGCGATGTCTTGATCATCCTGGAATCGATGAAGATTCAGAATGAAATAGCGGCTCCCAGGGACGGAAGGATCAAGGAGATATACGTAGCGGAGGGGAAATATGTGAGAAGAAAGGAGCCCTTGATCGCTATCGAGGGGTAGAGAGTGCTGGATCGAATTTGGGAATTTCTCACCACCACAGGCTTCGCCGGCTTATACTGGGGCAATCTGGTAATGCTCCTTGTCGCCGGCGTGCTTCTCTACCTGGCGATCAGGAAACGCTATGAGCCCCTTCTTCTCATACCGATAGGTTTCGGGATTATATTAGCCAATATTCCCGCGACTGGCTTGATGGAGGAGGGCGGTCTCCTTAACTATCTCGGTTTGGGCGTGCACCTGGCCATTTTCCCTCCCTTGATCTTTCTGGGCATCGGAGCGCTGACCGACTTCACCCCCTTGCTGGCAAATCCCAAGACATTTTTCCTCGGCGCGGCGGCGCAGTTCGGCATCTTCGCTGCCATCTTCGGCGCCCTGGCCCTGGGTTTTCCGCTGAAGGAGGCGGGGAGCATCGGGATCATCGGTGGCGCCGATGGCCCCACCGCGATCTATACCTCGGTCATGCTTGCTCCCGATCTGCTGGGACCGATCGCCATCGCCGCCTATTCTTATATGGCTCTGGTGCCCATCATTCAACCCCCGATAATGAGACGGCTCACCACCAGGAGGGAGCGGGCCATCGTTATGGAGGACCCGCGCTCCGTCTCCCAGTTGGAACTTATCCTGTTCCCCATCGTAATCACCGTTCTCGTTGTCCTATTGCTCCCCAAAGCGGCACCGCTCATCGGCATGCTGATGTTCGGCAATCTCCTCCGCGAGAGCGGTGTCGTCGAGAGGCTGGCCAAAACGGCGGGCGGCGAGCTGATAAATATCGTCACCATCTTTCTTGCCCTCGTCATCGGTGCCGAGATGATCGCGGACCGGGTGTTGAATGTTCAGACCCTGGAGATCTTCGCCCTGGGCCTCTTCGCCTTCGGTTTCGGGACGGCCAGCGGCGTCTTAATGGGGAAGCTGATGTGCTGGCTCACCAGGGGTAAGGTCAACCCGCTCATCGGCGCTGCCGGGGTCTCCGCAGTCCCCATGGCCTCGCGTGTGGTGCTGTCTGAGGGTCAGCGCGAGAACCCCCAGAACTTCCTGTTGCCCCATGCCATGGGGCCGAACGTCGCCGGCGTCATCGGCTCCGCTACCGTGGCTGGAATACTGATCGCTTTCTTAGCGTGATGAGGGGAACACGTCGTTGCGACCCCGATCTAGACCGAAGTGTCGGCCGACCTGTCGGCCTAGGTATCGGGGGAGGCAATCTCAAAGGATGGTAAATAAGCTTTCCTCGCGGAGTTTACCCTGAGTAAGATTCTTCGCTCACTTTGCTCCCTCAGAATTACAGAAGGCGAAGGGCTCGCAATGACGGAGGGTGATGGGTGTGGCATGGTGCTGACGGTCTGCCAAGTATTGCAGTGGCATGAAGGACACATATCGCCGTTTTGTTCGGGGTTTCTTCATGGTGTCACGCGCCGGTTACCACTCTCTCAGGCCAATCCCTTCTTCTTTAAGTAAAGGGAGTATCCGGCTACGATCAACGCTAGATCCATCTCGTTTATCTCCAGGCCGTGGTGACTAGTAATATGGTCTCCGATTCTGCGGTTAATTGCTTCTAGTGTCTCGCCTTCCTTCAGAGCCTTGAGGATTATATCGCCAAAGGTACGGGTGTTTTCGGCAGCCATTGAAATCAACACATCTGGCTCCAACTCTACTCCACCATGTGAATAAAAAAGCATTTGGGCTCCCAATTGCCTTAGCCTCTCCATAGTCTCCAAGTACAGTTCCTGGTCAAAGCTGGGTGGGGCAACAGCAGGTAGCGGAAATATCCCCTTACTTGAGCCAGGCAACCCCAGGGCCTCACCGCAGAAAAGACCGTTCACACTATGGTCAAAAATGACCATGTGGTGAGGTGCGTGGCCCGGGGCATATATAATCTGCAGTTCCCTACCGTTGATCGAGATTATCTCACCATCCTCAGGTACCTTTAGCTGGGATTCTGGGACAGGAACGATAGGTCCAAAGCGAGCCTCGAAGTCAGCACCAAAGACCGTTCTGGTACTCTCGATGAGGCGAGAGGGGTCAACGGCGTGCTTTACCCCCCGGGGGTGAACCAATACTTTCGCCCCAGGGAAAAGCTGAGCCAGTGTACCTATACCTCCTGCGTGGTCTATGTGAATGTGGGTGGGGATGATATAGGCTAAATCCTCCATCCCCAACTGTTTCATGCCTTCCTGAATGGACGGAATGGTGGCAGTCGGACCGGGCTCTATCAAAACCCCCTCCGACTCTTGGATGAGATATACCGCGAAGATACTGTTCACCCCGGGAACCGGTGCCTCTAACCGATAAACCTTATGAGCTACTTCCTTTACATCTACCATAGCCCTCTCCATTGTTATTGTTACCTGGCGCGTGTTGTCACCGCATTGGCTCCTCCTCTGTAGGCCTCATTTCGCGGGATCTTCTGATTGATATATTATCCTGTTTATATCTCACGTTATAAAGCCTCTCTCGGAGAATCATAGGCTCTTCTAGTTGAGTCAAGAGGCGATGCTTATTGTCAGGAGTCAATTAGAGCCCCACTCATTTCCAGCGTTATTATATATGACCCACCGAGGCAAATACAAACAATAAGAACAAATTACGTAGTGCCCACCCGTTCACTGCAGAGCATCTGCGATATGAGCAGGCTGCAATCCCAAGCTATGCCCTGGCTGTTCCACCTGGGTTTACAACCTGCCAGGCATTAATCTAACAATTGCTGACCCGCCTCTCAGTATGGTAAACTGTCCTTGTAGTGGCTTGGTGCCTCTCGAAAGCGTCTCTTAGAGCAGAAAGGTCTTAGTCCTCTGGAAGACCCTCAGGAGGCAAAGCGACTAACAGAGCAGTCTGAAAAGCTGCTCGTGCTTGCAGGACATCTACCCCATTTGAGGAGGTTAGCGTCTTTGATGATTTGGGCGACCTTGGGAAGTAAGTGGTTAGATTCAGCATGAGTGGGATGGTGTGCCTTGGCAAGAGCGATAACAGTTGGTCAATAGGCAGGGGGCTCGTTCCTCAGTTTGTAGGGCAAGTGGGCGAGCCTGGCAACTGCTACACGTAGAGAAAAGGGGAGCGATGGGGATCACGCTTTATAAAAAGCCTGAGCTTGAAAACCCGGTTTTGATAGCTGGTTGGCCAGGAATTGGAAACATTGGGATAATAGCCGTCGAAACTTTAAGGGGAATGGTAAGGGCAGAAGAATTTGGAGAGATAGAGCCCTGGGATTTTTTTTATCCCAAGAAAGTCTCAATTAGAAATGGTGAATTGAAAGACCTAGAGTTTCCCAGTAACAAATTCTATTTCGTCAAGACTGAGAAAAGGGATTTGATATTCTTTATCGGAGAGGAACAGCCTACTGAGGGAGGAAAGGTCTATGCCGAAGGGACAAAGGCCTACCAGATGGCCAATCTAGTTTTAGATTTGGCCCTAAAGTTTGGATGTCGGAGAGTTTATACTTCCGGAGCAGCTGTTGCTCCCATCCATCATAGCGCGAGGCCAAAGGTTTGGGCAGTTCCCAATAGCGAAGACTTAATCGACGAGATAAAAAGCTATGAGAACACGGTATTGATGTCGGACATTGAGGGAAGAGGCGGACAGGGTGCTATCACTGGACTAAACGGGCTTTTGTTGGGAGTTGCCAAGAAGAGAGGTCTAGAGGCCATCTGTGTTATGGGTGAGATACCAGTTTATCTTCAAGGATTTCCCCTTCCCTATCCGAAGGCTTCAAAATCGGTACTGGAGGTGCTAACTGTCACCCTGGGAGTTAAAATTGACATGGAGGGAATTGCCGCGCTTATTGAACGCAGCGAGAGTGAAATTGGGAGATTGTATGAGAGGTTCCCTCCAGAGATAAGAGAAGAGCTCGATAAATTAATATATGTTACTTATGCCGAGTCAACTGAGCCAGGACCGATAACCGATGAGGATAAGAAAAGGATCCTCGAAGATATTGATAAATTTTTTAAGAAAGAATCCAAGGAAGACTAAAATTGAGCGAAAAGCAACCCTTCAGAATCTATGGAAAACCAGAATTACAAAGCTCATCCCTGGTGGTAGGTTGGAGTGAAGATGCCGGCAAGCTGGGGCCGAAGGTCATTGACTACCTGAATAAGAAACTGGGGGGTAAAGAGTTCGCAGAAATTGTACCTGCCGATTTCTTTTCTTTAGGGGGAGTTTCAGTGGAGGGTGATGTAGCTCAATTTCCAGAAAGCAAATTCTATTGGTGCCAACAAAAGAACTTGGTGGTTTTACAGAGTTACTCACCTAGATCTGACTGGTATAGGTTTCTAGGCGCAGTCTTAGATGTGGCTGAACTCTACTGCCACGTGAAGGAGCTATATACCATCGGTGGGATGGTTTCTTTGAGTGCTCACACTGCTCCCCGGGAGTTATTAGCCGTAGCCAATTCACCGGAGATGAAAAAGGTCTTGAGTCAGTATGACATAGCCAGAGATTTTGATTATGAAACCCCGCCTGGCCAAAGACCGACCTTAAGCTCTTTTCTGCTATGGGTGGCTAAAAGGAGAAATATGGCCGGGGCAAGCCTTTGGGTGCCAGTACCTTTTTATCTGGTATCTACTGAAGACCCCCAGGCCTGGAGAGTAACTGTTGAGTTTCTTGACAAGAGGTTTGGTTTGGGGATTGATTTCAGAGACCTCGATGAAGAGGTGGCACGGCAAAACGAAAAGATAGCTCAGGTAAGAATTAGTTTCCCTGAGATCGATGATTATATCCGGAAGTTGGAAAGCAACCTGGGCGTGACTCAAGAGGAAAACGAGAAACTAGTAAAGGAAATTGAGGAATTCCTCAGAAGAAGAGATTGAAGTTAGGTTATTCTGCTTGGCAAGGCAAGCCGTAGCAGAAAAGCGTTAGCTACGATTAGATATAGTTTACCTAACGGGGGTATGTACCTAAATCAATGAAGTCATTAGTTTAAAACTACCCCTGCGCATTCCCAGAGGGCAAAACCTGCTTTACATAATCTCACTGTATGAGTGTGTGGCAGTTACACTTTTACACTAAGTATTCGGGTTATAAGAGAGGAGCTACCCATTCTCGGGTAGCCCCCCATCTTGATATGCAGAACCCCTGAGTGCCCTGCCCCTGCAAAGAATCTATGTTTAGAGGGTTCAACCCCTTGCTTTCTTTTCTACCTCTGCCACGCCGCCGATGGGCATGTCTATTACCGGAACGATATTTATATCCGCTCCAGCGAGCATCGCAGGGTAGTTGGCCGCGGCTAGAGCCTCAGCGCTCTCAGCCTCAGCGATGATGATGCTTACCCCTGTTCCCGATGGAAGACCAGAAACCGGATGCGCCAGACACACGCAGTTAGCCAACGTCTTGTACCCCGAAGGTGGAGCAGTATCCACCTTATCTTGGAGCTTTGCTAGCTCCGCTGCTTTACCCACATCCCAAACACTCATAACCACAAACTTCATCCTAATCCTCCTTTGTTAATTTTATTACCCGGTGGCAGAGGGGCGAAGGGACCGCAGAGTTCGCCCTCACCCGTCTGAATTTCACTGGATTACTTAGTCAGGGCTTTTACCACTTCCTCGACCTGACTTATCGATGCGATAGGATGCACCTCGAAATTGACGAACGGAACATACTTTTGCGTCAGGTTAGCAATTTCCACCTCGGTTCCTTCAGCAACTATATATCCGTTAATTTCGCCAACGAATGCACCCCAATCCTTGGTTAAACCTTTCTGTATATCTTGCTTAACCATATCAATTAAGGCACCCCATCCAGTCCCTCTCTCTTTAGGACTCACAGGTACTTTAGTCCGGTCTATTTCCCAAAGTAACAGATACTTTCCCATGGTCTTTTTCCTCCTTCTCTGCTAAATCTTTTGGCTAGCACTCGATTCTAAGGCTACGCAATAACATCACCTCCCTTTGAGCGATGTGTAGTGATCTAGGGTTGCTTCCGAAACATGCGCATTAGACTAGCGTGGGAGAGGAATAATACTCCGTGGTTCACTTTTTGTCAATATGTGAAGCATGGATTTACCTGCTAATTGTCAATTGGCAGCGGGGGGCAAGAACAGGTTCAAGAATGTGGCTGGAAATACTTTGCTACAGTATTAGCGTGATTGAAATCACATACAAGCTTCAGCGCACACGTGTATGATGAATATAAGATATCGATGGAGCTAGACTCTAACGTTATCTAATGGTTAAGGGCCCAGGCAACATGCCTTGGCCCTTCCTGTGAGTGGTTTCAAATTAGGATTCATCAGGTGGAAATTTTATTTCTTCGGCCATTATTTAACTCACCCTATCCAAATCCGCCTGGCTGGGCTACCGCTCATTAGCGATTGCAACGACTTTCCCTTATGTTTTACTCTTGTGAGCACAACGTGCCACACGTACAACCTCAGCATATGTTCCGCAGACAAACCTCCCCCTCAGGGTCGCTGTTCACCTGCCACTCGCACTTGCTATCGTTGGACGGGATTCCCGCCATAAAGTCAGGAACGAGCTTTGTCCACTTAATATCCCCTGGCTGGCCGTCAGTAGTGGGCCAATCTCCGTGCTCAGCATTGTAAGCATCAAGCGCTTGCTGAATGGCAGCCAAAGCTTGCTCGCACGACATCGTCACTGTTGGCAGTGGTGTCGGGGTGCCTGTGGGCGTTGGCGTTGGCGTAGGCGCTTCATCTCCACCACAGGCAAATGATGATATCAGCATAATGCCCAATAATAATACCGCAGCGATTCTTGCTATTCTCATCTTCTACCTCCAAATCCTCCTGGCTAGGCTGATGCCTACCACCTCAATATTACTCTTCAAGGCTCTTCTTCGATCCCTTAACAACGACTATTGCTTCCGTAGGAGGTGCAACCCCTATTTGGACGCTTCCCGGCTATGAGAAGTGGCTGAAGGAGTGGTGCCCCCAAGGGAACTCGAATCCCTGTCTCCAGCTTGAAAGGCTGACGTCCTAGACCGCTAGACGATGGGGGCTTTTCCGACCTCCATATTTTAGCACAGCGGGGATAGCTTGCCTACGGGTAGACTGCAGACCCCTCCAGCGCCATCCCTTCGGGGAGGCCAAGCATGAGGTTCATACTCTGCAGCGCTTGACCGGCCCCGCCTTTAACCAGATTGTCGATGCAGCTAACGATAATGAGCCGCTGCGTCCTCGGATCAATGGTGGGGTGGATCAAGCAGAGGTTTGTGCCCAGGGTTTGCTTCGTCTGGGGCGGGGCGTCAACGACCCTGATGAAGGGCTCGTCCCGGTAAAACTCCCTATAAAGCTCCCTCATCCCTTTTTCGAGCTCCCCCTGCCCCTCCCGTCCTTCTTTGAGCTTGGCATAGCAGGTGGTAAGGATGCCCCGGCTCATCGGCACGAGGTGGGGCACAAAGGTCACCGCGATGGGAAGTTCCGGGTTTAATCCGCTAAGCTCCTGCGTGATCTCAGGCAGATGGCGGTGCCCCTCAAGGGCATAGGCCGAGACATTTTCGTTCGCCTCGGCGAAATGGGTCCCCAGGCTCAGTGTTCTCCCCGCTCCGGAGACTCCGGACTTCGCATCGACGATAATGTCCGGCTCGATCAGCTCCTCTTTAAGCGCAGGGGCCAGGGCCAGGATTGCGCCGGTGGGGTAGCAGCCGGGATTGGCCACCAGGCGGCTTGAGGCTATCTGGTGACGGTTTAGCTCCGCCAGGCCATAAATCGCCTCAGCAAGAAGCTGCGGTGCGGGATGGGCAAAGTCATACCATCTTTGGTATTCTTTGGCCTCCCTGAGTCTAAAATCGGCGCTGGTATCGATCACCTTAATGCCCCGCTCCAGCGCTGCCGCCACGGCTTCGACGCTCGTCTTGTGGGGTAGGGCCGAGAAGACCAGCGTCACCTCCCCCAGTTCAGGCTCGATCACCAGATCGATGTCGGCAAGGTGGGGCAGGACCTCGCCCAGCCTCTGCCCCACGGCGCTTCTCCCCGTAATTGAGGCAAGCTCAACCTGGGGATGTTGATGAAGGAGCCTGGCAAGCTCCATGCCCACATAGCCTGTGACGTTGATAATGCCCACTTTCACCATCATTATGATTATACCTCCCTCAAACTACAGTTGGTTTCTCCTCGCTCTCCGCTTTCGCCGCGCTATCTCGCTTAGCCTTTCATCACTGACCCCGAAGTGATGAGCTATTTCGTGGCGTACTGTCTCCGCAATCCCGCGCACTATCCCCCTGTCGAAGCGATACGTCATTTCGATGGGCTTCTGGAAAATGGTTATCTTATCCGGCACCACCATCGCATGCCTTTTCCCCTCTCGGGTCAGGGGGATGCCCTCATAAAGGCCCAGAAGCTGCCCCCGACGCCGAAGTCTGACGCTAGCCAACTGATCACGGGTCGGCCAATCCTGGACTACAATGGCGATGTTCTCCAGTCTCTCGCTGAACTCCTGCGGCAAGCTTTCAATCGCCTCAGTCACCAATCGTTCAAATCGCTCCCTTTCCATGGTCACACCCTTCCTGAAGCACGCACTCATGGCATCGGGGACGCTGCGCCCGACATACTCCTCTGCCATGTGCCAGCACGTTAAGATGAAATTGGTAGATCGCCTCAGCGGGCACGAGTTCCTCCAGTAGCTGGTGCGCCCGCGCCGGCGATACCCCGGAGTCGATGAGCCCCAGGCGTCGGGAGACCCGATAGACATGGGTGTCCACCGGGAGCACCGGCCTTCCCAGAGAGAATAAGAGCACGCAGCTTGCCGTTTTCGGTCCCACCCCGGGCAGCGCTTGAAGCCATGCTCTGGCCTCAGGGATCGGGAGCTCGCCAAGGAATCCCAGGTCCAGGGAGCTATGATCATTCAGAATTCCCTCCAGGATCGCCTTGATCCGGGGTGCTTTAATCCGGCTCAGCCCGCCGCATGCGATAGCCTCAGCGACCTCACCAATGCTGGCCTCGGCCACCCTATCCCAGGTGACGAAGGTCGAGGTGAGGCTATCAAAGGCTCGGTGAGAGTTCACATCCGATGTGTTTTGGGAAAGGATGGCCCCAATGAGCTCGGAGAGCGGGTCGCGTCGCCGTCGCCACTGGGGGAGGCCATACTCCTGCCCCAGAAGCTGGATGATCTCATCGATGGTCATAGCGTCCTCAGATGGCAGGTATCGTTGAGCAAGGTAACGGTCGCCTTTCCCTCTGTTATTTCAAAAAGGTTGATCGCCGTAGTATCCTGCGCTATCTGCCAGAAATGGGAATTGTCCAGGCCCAGAAGATGGCAAAGGAGCACCTTACAGACCACCCGGTGAGTCACCATGGCAACCGTCGAACCTTCGTGCCGCGCCGTCAGGTCATCGATGGTAGCAACCACCCTCTTCCTGACATCCTCCAGGCTCTCCCCCTGGGGAATCTCAAGCCTCTGGGGGCTATAGCGCCAGAGGTCGAAGAGTTCAGGGTAGCTTTCCTTTACCTCCCCGATGGAAAGCCCTTGCCAGATTCCGAAGTTCATGTCGTTTATCCCCTCAAGTGGCACTACCGGGAGGCTGAGGCGGTTGGCTATGATCTGGGCAGTGTCCATGGCTCGTCTCAGTGGGCTGGAGTAGATAGCTGCCACATCCCATCGGGCGACCCGCTCTGCCGCCGCCTCCGCCTGCCTTAGCCCGGTCGCATCCAAATCGATGTCTACCCACCCCCTAAACCTCTCCTGCCTGTTCCACTCGGTCTGCCCATGCCTCACCAGGATAATACGAGCCAAATGAGCCTCCTGCGCCATTTAGATCAGCCCCTCTTCCCTGAGGGTGTTGATAATATACTGAATCTCAGGGCCGGTTAGGCCAAAGCGATGCAAGGTGTGGCGGACGATCTCCAGACCAGCTTCAAACTCAGGGCGCACCAACTCGGCAACGCCGAGGGTGCGAAGCGTTTTCGCCTCATCATCGAAGTGGATCCGGGCCACTATATCCAGCTTAGGGTTGATCCTCAGGGCGTTCCTCACCGTAAGCTCTGTAGCCGTAGGGTCGTGGAAGGTGATCACCAACACTTTTGCCTTATTCAGAACTGCCCGGGAGAGTATCTCCGGGTTGCTCGCATCCCCATAGATGTGGGGCACCTCCCTGGCGTGTAGGGTATCGATGACCCGCGGGTCGTTATCGATCACCAGATATGAGAAACCTCTGCGCTCCAGAACCATCCCCAGATTTCGCCCCACCAGACCAAACCCGCATATAACCACGTGGTTGCTAAGCTGTAGACCCCTGCTAAACTGGGGATCAGCGCGACCGGCTAAGACCCGGGCGAACCTTTCCCCCTGGCTGAGCCTCCTATAGAGCGCGGATGCCGCGCCAATGGCGAAGGGCGTCAGTAACATGGTAATGGCGGCGCTGGTTAAGGTCAAGTCGTAGAGGTATTTGGACATAACCCCGGTGCCCAGGGCGGCGACTGCTAATACAAAGCTAAACTCCCCTATCTGAAACATCCCGGCACCGACGTAGAGCGTGGTCTTGGCACTATAGCCAAAGAGCCAGGGGATAAGGGAGCAGATGATGAACTTACCCCCGATAATCGCAACCACCACGACACTAACTGCCCACAGATTATCTACCATGAAGCGGGGATCTATGAGCATGCCCAGGGAAACAAAGAAGAGGGTGGCAAAGATGTCGCGCAAGGGAATCATATCGGCGAGGGCCTGATGGGCATACTCGGACTCGCTAATTAACAACCCAGCCACGAAAGCACCCAGTGCCAGCGACATCCCGAAGTAGTCGCTGGTAAAGGCCACCGCCAGGCACAGGCCAAACACTGCCAGCAGGAAAAGCTCCCTGGAGCGCAGCCCGGCCACCCGCCGCATAACCCGGGGCAGGACCCACAAACCGAGAATAAGCATCGCCCCCAGGAAAAGCACTGCTTTAAGCGCTGCTATACCCAGTGCGGCCATGAGCCCCGGCTCTCCCATGACAGGAAGGACCACCATCATCGGTATCACCGCCAGGTCCTGCACCAGCAGAATGCCAATCATGACGCGACCGTGAGCGGTGTCCAGCTCTCCCCGCTCCATAAGGAGCTTCAGCACGATCATGGTGCTGGAAAGGGCAATGAGAAAGCCAAAGAGGACCGCCTCCTCCAGCGGCCAGTGAAGCAACACGCCTATTACTAACCCCAGTGCCGTGGTGAGGAGGATCTGAATTCCACCACCTAAGATGGCGACCTTGCCCATCTTCCTTAGCGTTTTAAGGGAGAACTCCAGACCGAGGGTGAAAAGGAGTAGAACGACCCCGATTTCCGCCAGGGTCCTGATCTGCTCCACTTCACCAACCAAACCAAACCCATAGGGACCAACCAGAATGCCACCGACAAGATAGCCCAGGATTACCGGCAACCCGAGGCGACGGGCAATCATCCCCCCGATAAAGGCAGCAACCAGAACGATGACCAGGACAATTAGATCGAGATTTTCCACCCTTTCTCCTCTGTAAATCGGGTTAAGCTATTCTAACACAGGATAAATATGCAGACCAATCATTGACAATAGACCTGCTCCATCTGTAAACTAAATCTATTACTACGAAAGGGGTTGCTATTGGCAGGGATCGATGGGATACGCCAGCAAATTGCTGACGCCCTGAAGGGGCAGGACTCCGACTATATTGAGGTTCGCATCGAGGAGAGGGAGGCGAGCCGCATCCAGTACCGGGGCAGGGAGCTGGAGGATATTGGCCGCAGCACCAGCCTGGGGGGGAATGCGCGCGCTCTGGTGAAGGGAGGGTGGGGCTTTGTCAGCTTCAATGAGTTGAGCGGACTGCGGGAAAAGGTGGC
>DAOWEF010000055.1 GCA_030638665.1 Dehalococcoidia bacterium | reverse complement strand
TATGGGTCTCCCGGATCTGACCGGCCTCATCTTGAATGATGTGGGATTTTGTGCCGTGAAGCACGCCAATACTTCCTCCCGTCAGGCTGGCACCGTGCTTCCCGGTATCAAGCCCTAACCCCCCAGCCTCTACCCCGATGAGCTTCACCGCGAGGTCCTTCACCAAGGGGTGAAACAGGCCCATGGCATTGCTGCCCCCGCCTACGCAGGCGATAGCATAATCGGGCAGACGGCCGGCAGCCTCAAGGATCTGACGGCGGGCCTCCACGCCGATGACCGACTGAAAATCGCGCACCATCATCGGATAGGGATGAGGGCCTACGACACTGCCCAGAAGGTAGTGAGTGGAATCGACATTGGACACCCAATCTCGGATGGCCTCATTGATGGCGTCCTTGAGGGTCTGGCTGCCACTGGAGACCGGCCGCACCTCGGCGCCCAGCAGCCTTATGCGGAAGACATTCAGTGATTGGCGGCGCATATCCTCCTCCCCCATGTAGATGATGCACTCGATCCCGAGCATGGCACAGACGGTGGCGGTAGCTACGCCATGCTGCCCCGCTCCCGTCTCAGCGACGATTCGCCTCTTTCCTATGCGCTCTGCCAGGAGCCCTTGCCCCAGGGTGTTATTGATCTTATGGGCGCCGGTATGTGCCAGATCCTCCCTCTTGAGGTAGATCCGCGCCCCGCTACAGTGCTCGGTGAGCTGGGCGGCGAAGTAAAGGGGCGTTGGCCTGCCGCCATAATCCCGGAGCAGCGCAGCGAGGCGCTGTTGAAAGTCGGTGTCCTGTTGTGCCTCTCGGTAGGCCTTCTCCAAGGTCTCCAGGGCAGCCATCAATGTCTCAGGGACAAATTTACCCCCGAACTGCCCGAAATGCCCCCACGCATCCGGTAATTGGGTTTTCTTCATGCGACTTTTTCCCCCAGCGCTTCGTCAGCCTGGCGCACCGCTGCGATAAATGCGTTGATCTTAGAGATATCTTTTACTCCATCGCTTTCCACGCCGCTGGAGACATCCACCCCCCAGGGCATGGCGAGTCTCATTGCCTGACCCACGTTCTCCGCGGAGAGGCCGCCGGCGATAATCACCGGGAATCTTTCCGCGGCCTCTCGTGCCACCCTCCAGTCGAAGGCTTGCCCGCTGCCCCCATAGCTCCCTTCCACCTGAGAATCCAGCAGGAAGATAAAATCCGCCCCCCGCAGTTGGTAGCCGGGCGCCAACTCGGCGAGGACATCCTCGCTACCCTGCTGTCTTCTCACCCTGACGGCTTTTATAACGGGCCTTTCGATGTCTCTCAAGTAATCCCAGGGCTCATCGCCGCTCAGTTGTACCCGATCCAGCCCGCAGTATTCCGCAATGCGGTTCACCTCAGCGGCGGGGTTATTCACGAAGACGCCCACCGTCAGAATTTTTGGTCCTCCCCGCTCCGATCGCCCTTTCAGCGCCGCGATTATCTCCTTGGCCCGCTCTGCATCTACCAGCCGTTTCGACGGGGCGAAGACCAGTCCGATGAAGTCCGCCCCCGCCTCCGCTGCCGCCAGGGCATGGACGGTTTCGGTGATGCCGCATATCTTGACCCTGGTCATAAGAGCTCCCGCACCTTTTTGGCCACATCGGCAGCGGCCACCAGCGCCTCACCGACAAGCATGGCGTCAACCCCCCATTGCCGCAACCTCTGAACATCCCCTCGATCCCTGATGCCGCTTTCGCTGACCACGGTACGGTCTTGGGGAATGAGGGGGCGCAGCCGCTTGGTGGTTTGTAGGTCAACGGCGAAGGTCTGTAAATCGCGGTTATTGATGCCGATGATCTTTGTCCCGCTGATGAGGGCGCGCTCCAGCTCGGCCTCGTCATGGACTTCCACCAGGCACTTCATGCCAAGCTCGTGGCTCAGGGAGAGAAGCTCCGCTAGCTGGTCACTGCTCAGGATAGCGACGATGAGGAGCAGGGCAGCGGCGCCATAGGCGCGAGATTCGTAAACCTGATAGGGATCGAAGATGAAGTCCTTTCGCAGCAG
>DAOWEF010000008.1 GCA_030638665.1 Dehalococcoidia bacterium | reverse complement strand
TCATAGATAACCGTCTCGTAAGCCAATTAATACCCCCTTCTTTACGCTGGATTTATGTTTTCCTCTTCTTTAGAAGGCGGCTCACGCGCCGCTACTTTCCTCTGAACACCGGCTCGCGCTTCTCCATAAAGGAGGTGATCCCCTCCTGAAAGTCCTCGGTGCCCATGAGCGCATTCTGGGTGTAGTTCTCGTAATCCATGTGAGCCCCGATATCGTCCGCAAGCATACCCCTGTAGAGCGCGGCCTTGGCCAGTCCCACAGCCAGCGGTGGATTCAGGGCTATCTCCCCTGCAAACTCCTTGGTCGCCTTCATCAGGTCATCGTGGGGCACAACCTTATTCACTAAGCCGATCCGCTCAGCCTCCTGGGCATTGATGACGCTCCCGGTAAGCACCAGCTCACAGGCCTTGGCCATTCCGACAAGACGAGGCAGATTATAGGTGGCGGCGCAATCGGGTATAACACCTCTCTTGATGAAGATCGTGCTAAAGCGAGACTTATCCGAGGCAATCCTCATATCGCATGCCAGAGCCAGCCCCATTCCTCCACCGGCAGCTACACCGTTAACCGCAGCGATAACTGGCTTCATCATGCTCCGGATCTTAAGCACCGCTGTGGGCATAGTGCCCGTTCTTCGAACTGCATCACCGATAGTCGTCCTGGAAAAGGCTGCCCTGTCCTCGATGAGGGTCCCCAGGTAACTGACATCACCACCAGCACAGAAAGCCTTGCCTGCTCCAGTTATTATCACCACCCTGACGTTTGCATCCTGACTCACGTCATTGATCGCATCATCGATCTCAACCATCATAGGGAGGTCGAAGGCATTGTTCACCTCAGGACGGTTCAGGGTTATAATGGCTAATGTCTCCTCCTTCTCCAGAATGACATTCTTATAGGGCACTTTCCACCTCCTATTTGCTTCCCGGCGCAGCTTAGGGCGCTCTCGAATTCTTGACGGCATAATACCCCGAAGCCAATCCTTTGTCAATTTCGAAGGGGCTAGTTTGTTTAACAGCGTATTTGCTCCCACTCAGCCACCCTTTTTCGGCCCGGTCATTGAAATCTGCTTGTAAGATCTTTGTAACCTCTTTTTCACCAAAGGGGCTTGACAAGAAGGGGAGATGTTTTTTATGATTATAATAGTTAGTCTAGGCTAACAGTTCGGTGGACCGGAACCATTTCGAGGGGGCGCGAAATGATAAGCGAACAGACTGCCAGCAGGGAAGACTATCTGGAGGCGATAGCCAAGCTTCGTGAAGAGGAACCCAGTGTGAGGGTAACCCAGATCAGCAAGAGGCTGGGGGTGAAGAAACCCAGCGTCACTGCTGCTCTGCACAAGCTTTCGGAAGACGGTCTTGTCAAGCATAGAAGATATGGAGTTGTCGAGCTTACTCCCGAGGGCCGAAGGATAGCAGAGGAGGTCATGCGGCGCCACGAGGTGCTTTTTCGCTTCCTCTCCGAAGTACTGGATATCGATGGTGAAATAGCTCAGGAGGATGCCTGCAGGGTGGAGCACTTGCTGAGCCCGACCAGCCTGGATAGGCTGGCGAAGTTCGTAGAGTTTGTTTTGACATGCCCGAAAGGACAACCTGTGTGGCATAAGGGATTCAAGTACTACTCTGAGCAGGGTGAGCGAGATCAAGAGCTAGTGGCAAGACGCCTCGGAGAAGAGAGCCAATGAGTTTTTTTGAACCCAGAAAGTTAGTTTGCACTAACACTAGCACGGTGCTGAAAGGAGTTGATTGAGCAATTGCAAAGGTCGAAAGCAAGAAGCATCATCACCAGACGGCGCCTGGGATGCGACAAGGTAGTCGAGTTTCAGTCCCCCCTGATCAAGAAAAGGTAAGGGCTGAAAAGGAGCATCAGCTCCGGTACTCACTCTGAGAAAGGGGTCGTGTGGACGGAAAGAGTCAGGTAACAGTGAACCAGATGCAGGCGGGGCAGTCGGGAAGGGTGGTTGAGATAATGGGGGGACAGGGCCTGGTCAATCGCCTCAATTCCTTGGGTATCCGACGGGGTAAGCGGATAACTAAGGTGAGCGCGATGTTCATGCGTGGCCCGGTGACCCTCCAGGTAGATCAAGCCCGTCTTGCCATCGGCTTTGGCATGGCGGGCAAGATCATAGTTGAGGTGGAGGGAGAAGAGCCCTGAGTTCGTCTTGTCATGATATGGGAGGGGAAGAAATTCGCCCTACGGGACTAAAGAGAATCCTGCTCATGGGGGATCCCAATGTGGGCAAGAGCGTCTTCTTCTCTCGAATCACCGGGGTAAAGGTGATCGCCTCCAACTACCCGGGCACCACTGTGGGGTTTACCAAGGGCTCCATGAAGCTGGGTGAGGAGGAGGCTGAGGTCATCGATGTCCCCGGCACCTACACCCTGGAGCCCACCTCCAAGGCAGAGGAAGTGGCTGTGGCGATGCTGGAGGGCGGCGACCTGGTGATCAACATCGTCGATGCCACCAATCTAGAGCGCAATCTCTACCTGACCCAGGAGCTGCTGGAGAGACAAACCCCCGTTATCGTGGCGTTAAATATATGGGATGATACCAAACACCGTGGGATAAGCATCGATGTCGCCAAACTGGAGGAACTCTTGGGGGTGCCGGTCATCCCCACGGTTGCGGTAACCGGGCAGGGAATAAAGGAGCTGGTAGATCGTATCCCCGAAGCCACCTCCCCCCAGATGCCCGAGCGCACCCGCGATGAGCGGTGGGCCACCATCGGCAACATAATCAACGAGGTTCAAACTGTAACCCACCGTCACCATACCCGGCGCGAGCGCTTGGAGGAGGCCTCCATCAAGCCCCTGACCGGCCTTCCCATCGCCGCTTTAGTGCTCGCTATCTCCTTCTTGGTGATTCGCTTTATCGGCGAGGGCCTGATCGGCTATGTTATGGACCCCCTCTTCGAAAACCTATGGGCCCCGCTAATGCTCAAAGTGAGCGCGCTTTTGGGCCCGGGTAGTCTCGGGCACGATATAGTTATCGGCAAGTTGTTCGATGGAGAGATAGAGTTCTTTGAGTCCATGGGGGTCCTGACCACCGGCCTTTATATCGCGCTTGGCGCCGTATTGCCCTATGTCCTTTCCTTTTACCTTGTATTGGGAGTCCTCGAGGCTGTGGGCTATCTACCCCGGCTGGCAGTGCTCCTCGACAACCTCATGCACCGAATGGGCCTGCACGGCTACGCTATCATTCCCACCATGCTCGGACTGGGCTGCGCTGTGCCGGCAATCATGGCTACCCGCACCCTCGAGAGCCGGCGAGAGAGGTTTATCGCCTCCACCCTGATCTCCATTGCCATCCCCTGTGCTGCCTCCCAGGCGGTGATCATTGGCCTGGTGGGGGCGCAGGGATGGCAGTATCTAGCGATGGTTTATGGCACCCTGTTTGCAGTTTGGCTTGTCTTGGGGCTCATCCTCAACCGAGCGGTTAGGGGATTCAGCCCCGAGCTCCTCATGGAGATCCCCCCTTATCGTCTTCCCTACTTGCGACCCTTGCTGACAAAGCTCTGGATGAGGGTCTATGGCTTTATCAGGGGGGCCCTGCCCATAATGTTAGCGGCTATCTTTGTTGTTGGTATTCTCTATGCATTGGGGGTGTTCGATTTCATCGCCAACCTTACTGCCCCGGTGGTAAGCGGGCTTTTCGGGCTGCCCAAAGAGGCGGTGGTTGCCATCGTGGTTGGTTTCCTGCGCAAGGACGTGGCTATCGGGCTGCTGGCCCCGCGCTCGCTGAGCGCCGGCCAACTGGTGGTAGGATCCGTGGTTCTGACGATGTTCTTCCCCTGCATTGCGGCCTTCGTAGTCCTCGCCAGGGAGCTGGGCTTTAGGGGCCTGCTCATGGCAATCGGAGTAATGCTCGCCGCCACGGTAGTT
>DAOWEF010000076.1 GCA_030638665.1 Dehalococcoidia bacterium | reverse complement strand
CAGTAAATTTGAATTTATCCTTCAGAAATGTACCGAGCTTGGTGTTTCAGGCTTCGTCCCCATGATCTGCGAGCGATGTATCGCGGGACATCCCCGGGATAAGAGGATGGAGCGCTGGCGGAGAATCATTATTGAGGCAGCGGAGCAATCGGGGCGAGGAAAGCTACCCACCATTGAGCCTGCGTTGCTCTTTGAGCAAGCCTGTCAGTCGGCGATGGGTTTCTCGCTACTGGCTTGGGAAGGGGAGAAGATATCAGGGCTGCGCGCTGCGCTACGACGCGAGATTTACCGACAGAGGATTATATCAGAAAAATATTCGTTGTCGGTTAACCTCTTCATCGGTCCCGAGGGAGGATTCTCTCCTTTCGAGGTGGATTTTGCCCGGGGTTGTGGCATCCTTCCTATAAGCCTGGGAAGCCGGGTGGTGCGAGCGGAGACCGCAGGCCTTGTTGCCTCTACGGCGATACTCTACGAATGCCGCGATTTAGAGCCGCCGATGAGTTCGGCCATCGCCTGGGCAGGGTCGAAGCCCTCAAAGAGCACACGGTAGATGTGCTCGGTGATGGGCATCGCCACACCAATCTCTCTGGCCAGCTTCAGGGCCGAGGCGGTGGTGGGCACACCCTCGACGGTGCTGCCCAGGGAAGCCATTACCTCCTCCATAGAGCGCCCCTTGGCCAACCCCTCACCAAGGGTGTGGTTGCGACTCAAGGTGCTGGCGCAGGTAGCGAGCAGATCGCCGAGGCCGGCAAGCCCGAGGAAGGTGATGGGCTCTGCCCCCAGGGCCGCACCAAGGCCGGCGATCTCGGTAAGCCCGCGCGCCATGTAGGCCGCCTTCGCATTATCACCATAGCCCAGCCCATCGACCATTCCCGCTCCCATAGCGATGATGTTCTTCAGCGCTCCCCCCAGCTCCACCCCCACCACGTCCTCGCTGGGATAAACCTGAAAAGAAGGCGAGTGCATGATCTCGCGGACCACCTCCGCCACCTTGCCATCCTGGGCCGCTATCACCGTTGCCGCCGGAAGCCCCCGCGCGATCTCCTTCGAGAGATTTGGCCCGGAGAGAACACAGATTTTTGACCTGTGCTCTGGATCCAGCTCCTCGGCGATTACCTGGGTCATTCTCTTTGCGCTGCCGGTCTCCAGCCCTTTAGCCACACTCAAAATAGGCACCCCCTCAGCGATGTGCCCCTTCATTAGCCTTACATTGCGGCGCATCTCCTGAGAGGGCACCGCGAGTATAACCAGCGAGGCATCTTGAAGCGCCTCCTCTATAGCGCTGGTATGTGAGAGACTCCTGGGGAATGGGATGCCGGGTAGACGGGCGTTGTTCTCTCCATCCTGAGCCAGCCTCTTAGCCTCCTCGTTCGTCCTCGCCCAGAGCGCTACGTCAATGCCCCTGCGGGCCAGCATTATCCCCAGGGTGGTGCCCCAGCTCGTGGTACCGATAATGGCAACCTTCATCAGGCCTCCCCTTTTTTCGAACATTAAGCCATGTCGGAATCAACCCGTAGCCATGCTCTATAAATATAGATTCCAATTGGCAAACTCTACCGAACAGTACGAGAAAAGCCTATCTTCGACTCTGTGCCCGAAAGCAGCCGTCGAATGTTGTCGCGGTGCCGGAAAATGACTATCGGCACAACCACCAGCCCAAAGACGATATAGGCAAAGTGCCCAAAAGACCAAACGTCTAAAACGACAAACGGAATCATGGCCAGCAACATAGTAAGTGCCCCCAGTATGGAGCCCAGCGATACGTAGCGGGAAAGGCCCACCACTAAAAGGAAGACGACGAAAGCTATAAGTCCCACTGGCCAGCTTAACACCAGCACGGCACCGAAACCGGTGGCGATGCCGCGCCCCCCCTTGAATCCAATGTATATCGGCCAGCTATGCCCGACGATGGCAGCGGCGCCGCCGGCTACCTCAGCCCAGTGGGGATAAGCGGTAACAATTGGCCAGGCGAGCGCCACGGCAGCGGCCCCCTTCGCTATGTCGGCGAAGAAGACGAAGACCCCGGCCTTAACGCCCAGTAGGCGCATTACATTGGTCATCCCAATATTGCCACTGCCATGTTCCCGGATATCTATGCCCCTGACCAGCTTGCCCAATATGAAACCGATGGGGATAGACCCGATGAGGTAGCCCAGGATAATAAGGCCGATAAAGCTCAGGACGATCACTTCTCCCCCCTCCTCTTGAAGATTAGGCGAAGCGGTGTCCCTTGAAAGCCAAAGCTACGGCGTAGCTCATTCTCCAGGTAGCGCCGATAGGAGAAGTGTAGCAGAGCGGTATCGTTCACCGAGAATACAAAGGTGGGGGGACTCGTTTCAGCCTGAGTGACATAGAGTATCTTGAGCTTTTTGCCCGCCACTGCCGGGGGGGCATGAGCCGCCACCGCATCACCAACCACGCTATTCACCAGAGCGGTGGGCACGCGTTTTTTTCGCACCTCAAAGATTCCTGTGGCAGCACTGAGAACGTCACTTACCCCTTTTCCAAACTTGGCCGAGATACACAAAATAGGCACATAGGGCATAAACTTGAGCCTGTTTCGAATCTCTCTGGTATACTGCCTGCGATCCGCCATCTCCGCAACCAGGTCCCACTTATTAACCACCAGCACCATCCCTTTGCAGGCTTGCTGAATGTAGCCGGCGATGTGGGTATCCTGAGCGGTGACCGGCTCGGTAGCCTCGGTGATGAGCAGGGCCACATCGGCCCGGCTGATGGCCCTGAGCGCCCGCGCCACGCTATAGCGCTCGATGCCACCCTCCACCCGACCCCTCCTCCTGATGCCCGCCGTATCTATGAGCAGCATACGCTCGCTATTGTGCTCAAAGATGGTATCTATAGCATCCCTGGTCGTCCCCGGCGTGTCGGTGACGATGGCGCGCTCCCTGCCCAGGATGGCATTAAGCAACATCGATTTTCCCACATTGGGGCGTCCCACGATGGCCACCTTCATCATCTCCACCTCCTCCTCGGGGGGGAAGTAGGGCAAACTCTCCACCACCGTATCTAGGAGCTCAGCGACGCCGAGGTCGTGATAGGCGCTGATGGGGAGTGGATCGCCGAGGGCCAGCTCATAGAACTGAGCAGCCTCGTAGCTGCGCTGCTCGTTATCCGCCTTATTGGCCGCCAGCATCACCCGCTTACTTGAGCGCCTGAACATCTCGGCGATCTCCTTATCCATGGGGGTTACCCCATCGAGCACATCGACCAGAAAGATGATGGCATCAGCCTCCTCGATGGCAACCGCCACCTGGTTTTTCACAT
>DAOWEF010000010.1 GCA_030638665.1 Dehalococcoidia bacterium | reverse complement strand
CCATGTTTTCGCTTCTGCCATCGCCATTCTGATGACACTTATCGTTATTGCCGGCCTTCTCTTTCGGCCCAGGCGAAAAACGCCGCTTAGGATGAGTTGGTATGCTGTGGCCTTGATAGTTATTTACCTGGGAGGGGCCTATGCCCTATTTACCGCGCCCTGGGGGTGAAAAAAGGGGTTGTCTTAGTTCCTCTTTTTATAGTATTCTTCTATAGTATTGCAAATAATGGGTTTCTGGGGCTTATCCTTTTAGTGGAGGGTTGGAAATGACGAAAAAAGTCAGTGAGGTCATGATTGAGAAATCTGTTAAAGTGAGTGAAGAGGATCGGATTTTTGATGTCGCGCATAAAGTTGCTGAGGACTGTGAAACATTGCTTGCCCTTGTCGTAGATAAGAAGGACAGGCTTGTTGGCATGATCACCCCCAAGGAATTATTGAAGGCAGCGGAGGTGTGCGAGTATGGGAATGTTAGACACCCCTTCTTTTCAGGACGGGAGGCGCTGCACCTGCTGTCCTCACACTATGCGCGTGACATTATGAGCGCTCCGATCAGCGTAAAACCTGATGATGAGGTGCAAAAGGCGATCGACCTCATGCTCAATAATAACCTCTATGAGGTTCCAGTAGTCGACGAAGATGGCAAAGTGGTTGGTGAGATAAATTTCTTGGGCATAATTTCCCAGTCTATGTGGCAGTGTTATACGGGAAGAGAATAGTTAATGGAACTTGAGATATATTTCAAGTTCATATTGAGCTTCGCTTTGATTCTGATCGCCGCCAGGCTTGGCGGCGAATTTACGGAACGCTACCTCAAGCAACCTGCTGTTCTCGGAGAACTGGTGGCGGGTATCATTATCTCGCCCTTCGCCCTAGGTGGTCTAATCTTCGGGGATGACCCTATAATCCTCAACTTCGCGACAATCAGTGGCTGGTTTGTTTGGACCGGGGAAGAAGTCGCTAACTTTCATATTATGGAGATCATATCTCAAATAGCTGTGATTATTCTGCTGTTTGTGGCCGGCGTAGAGACTAATGTAAGAGATTTTGTAAAGCAAGGGAAGACCGGAACACTGGTCGCGGTGGGTGGGGTAATTCTACCCTTTGCCTTTGGCTATCTTATCACCAGGCTATTTTACCCCGATGGCCCTTCAACGGCGTGGCTATTCATGGGGGCGGTGCTGGTGGCCACCAGCATCGGGATAACGGTGCGGATATTGATGGATATGGGGAGACTTAATACCCGTGCGGGGACAACCATACTGGTGGCAGCGGTTATCGATGATATTATTGGCATTATCATTCTTTCTATTATAGCCTCGATGGCGGGCACTGGCTCAGTTGAACCTTTGCACATTGTTCGCATTACCTTGATCGGATTTGCCGTTTGGATTGCCCTGCTCATGATTGGAGTCAGCTTTCATAAATACATATCGAAGATATTTCTGAATCCGTTCAAGAGGTCGGGCACCATGCCCATCGTGGCCATTCTCGTCGGTTTTCTCATTGCCTATCTGGTTACGCTGGTCGACCTGCACCCTGTGGTGGGTGCATACGTGGCCGGGCTGATGTTCGCCGCGTGTGGGGAGAAAGAGGAGATAATCGAGAAGACCAGGCCCATTATGCTGTTCCTGGCCCCCTTCTTCTTCTGCTACTTAGGGATGCAGGTCGATATGCCTCTAATGGTCTCGGCAGCCTTGATCGCCTTTATTCTGATCGTATTGGCTACAGTGGGGAAGGTGGTCGGTTGCTATCTGCCGGCGAGGTTTGTGGGGAGACTCTCCAATAGTGAGGCGATGATCGTGGGTGTGGGGATGGTGCCCCGGGGTGAAGTGGGATTGATCGTTGCTGGAGTTGCCCTGCTGATCCCCGGAGCACTGGGAACTGGGGATATGGCAAACGAGCTGTTTGGCGCTGCGGTGGCGGTGAGCCTTATTACCACGCTGATTACCCCAGCGATGCTGAAGCCCTTCTTCAGGAGAGCGTCGGCGAAAACCTGACCCCACCTTGCCACCAGCGCTATAAAACGGTAAGATACAAATGGCCCCTGTAGCTCAGCGGATAGAGCACCAGCCTCCGGAGCTGGGGGCGAGCGTTCGAGTCGCTCCAGGGGCGCTGTTACGTGCTTTAAGTTGGCTATAATGACCAATCTTTTTGAGGTTCGCTGGCATGGTCGCGGAGGGCAGGGGGCAGTTACCGCCAGTGAAATTCTTGCCGAGGCTGCCCTTGAGGAGGGAAAGTATTTTCAGGCCTTCCCTGATTATGGCCCCGAGCGCATGGGGGCGCCCATCAGGGCCTACACCAGGATCAGCTCCTCCCCAATCAGGCAGCACTGTCAGATCACCCAGCCTGATGCTGTGGTGGTGCTTGACCCTACACTAATTGGTGTCGTTGATTTTACTGAGGGGGTCAAGGAGGGAGGGGTGCTGGTGGTTAATACCTCCCTCTCCCCGGCGGAGTTGAGGAGCAAGCTGGGATTTGATAGAGGGAAGGTATTTACCGTCGATGCCACCCGCATTGCCCTGGATACGATAGGCCTAAATATCCCCAATACCACCATAATCGGCGCTCTGCTCAAGGCCCTGGAGATGGTGAGCAAGGAAGGCGTCCGCGAGGAGATTAGGAAGCGCTTGGGGGCAAGGGGGGGCAAAGAAATGGCCGAGGCCAATATTGAGGCCTTCGAACGAGCCTATAATGAGGTAACAGGGGTGTAGCAATGGCGCGCGATCCCGCTAATATAATCTCCACATCCAGCCTTTCGAGTGTCAAGGGTTGGAGAGAGATCCCTATCGGTGGGATAATCACCGACGCCGGCAGTTCCGAGGAATATGAGACCGGGGGCTGGCGCTCTTTTCGCCCGATATGGGATTGGCAGAAGTGTGTTAATTGCAAGGTCTGCTGGATTTACTGCCCTGACGGCTCGATCCGGGTGCGGGATGGAGTGGTTGTAGGTATCGATCTTGACCATTGTAAAGGGTGTGGTATCTGTGCCAGGGAGTGCCCGCAGGGGACTATCGAGATGTTTGAGGAGTCTGAGGCAGAGGAGAAGGTGAAGCGATGACATTGCAGAAGGTAAAGGGCACACCGGTTGCCCTCGAGGGCGATCGGGCGGTGGCGGAAGCCATGCGCCAGATGAATCCTGATGTGGTGGCCGCTTACCCGATTACTCCCCAGACAGAGATCGTGATGCGCTTTAGCGAATTTGTGGCCAGCGGCCAGGTGGAAACCGAGTTTATTCCTGTGGAGAGCGAGCATGCGGCAATGAGCGCGTGCATTGGTGCCTGTGCTGCCGGAGGGCGCGTCCAGACCGCAAGCTCAGGTGCGGGGATAGCCTTCATGTGGGAGGTGCTCTGGGTGGCATCCGGGTCACGTCTGCCCATCGTGATGCACGTGGTTAACCGCTCTCTGTCGGCCCCGCTGAATATCCACTGTGACCATTCCGATTCCATGGGCATGCGCGATGCCGGATGGGTCCAGCTTTACGATGAGGACGTGCAGGAGGCCTATGATAACGCGATTCAGGTGGTGCGCATCGCCGAGCACCCCGATGTTTTGCTCCCCGCGCTCCACGCGCTCGATGGCTTTATCCTGGGACACAGCGTAGAGAGACTGGAGCTACTGCCCGATGAGGCGGTACGTGAGTTTATCGGCACCTACACACCGGCTTATCCCCTTCTGGATGTGGATCATCCAGTCACATATGGCCCCATGCACCTCCAGGATTACTTCTTTGAGCACAAGCGCCAGCAGGCGGAGGCGATGGTGCACGCGCTTGATGTCGTAGCACAGGTTGGTGAGGAGTACGGCGAGCTTACCGGCCGTTGTCACGGTTTGATCGAGGGGTACCGTCTGG
>DAOWEF010000069.1 GCA_030638665.1 Dehalococcoidia bacterium | reverse complement strand
GGTAAAGCTGGGGCGTCGCCCCTTTTTGGTATCGGCGAGCAGGGTGAACTGACTCACCACCAGAAGCTCGCCCCGCGTGTCCAGGGCGGAGAGGTTGAACCTGCCTTCACTATCGGGGAAGATGCGGAGGCTTACCGTTTTCTCCGCCAGATACTGGGCATCCCGCTCCGTGTCTCCCCTGGATATGCCCAAGAACACCACCAGTCCCTGGCCAATCTGCCCCACCACCTCGCCGGCGACGCTTACCGAGGCTTCGCGCACTCTTTGGACTAGTGCTTTCACTTTTTTAAGCGCCCCCCGCTTCTCCTCACCTCAATGTGCCGCTATTTCTTATCCTCGGTCCTGCTCTCCGTTGACTCCTTGGAAGCGGTGACTTCGCTTTCCTTCTTAGCAGGTTCCTTGGAAGCGGTGCCCTCGCCTCCCTTTTTAGCGGGTTCCTTCGCGGCGTGCTCCGCTTTTTCCCTGCCGGCAGAGCCAACACGCCCCCGGCCATGATCCGTGCTGTAAAAGCCGCTCCCCTTGAAAAGGATGGGAACGGAATGGAAGACACGACGCACCCCGCCTTGGCATTTCGGGCAGATACTCACTAACTCTTCATCAAACCTCTGTCTTCGCTCGAAGCGGGAGTGGCAGAGACTGCATTCATATTCGTAGATAGGCATAAGATACTTGACACTAACGATTCTAGCATTTCTGGCGCGCCAAAGCAAGTCTGTGTACTCGTCCACTAAATTAGTTATAACCCATCCAATTGTCATTCTGAGTCGAAGCCCTGAGCGAAGCGAAGGGGCGGCGAAGAATCTAGACCTCCGCCTTATTCAAGAGATTCTTCGGTCGCTTTGCTCCCTCAGAATGACAGAAAGCGAAAGGGTCAGAGTGACAGAGAGGTTGTCCAGGGTGTTACTCATCTATCTGAACGGGCTCAGCGTCTGTACTCGCTTACCTTGCAATTCAGGTTAGACATGGATATAATGTGGTAGCTGGGAAAAACGGGGTGTGGCGCAGTCCGGTTTAGCGCGCTTGCATGGGGTGCAAGAGGTCGGAGGTTCGAATCCTCTCACCCCGACCAGTCTGTTAGGGGAAACTGACATTAATACTCTAGAGGCAGTGTGTTCATGAACTGCAGTAGAGCGATAAATCCCTCTACCTGAGTCATCAATTTGGGCAAATCCCCGTCAATCGTCACCTTCCCCAGTGCTGCTACCATGCTCATCTTCTCCTGCACTAAGTCGAGGAGCGTCTCATAAGGGCAAATGACCCGGGAATCATATTTGGTTTTATCGAGGGGTGCAGTCCTCAGGTCACTGGGGGCGGGCTGCGTCTCCATTTCCATACTGATAAGCTTCCCATCAGCAAGAATGAGCGAGTATTGCCTGTCTTCATTCCCTGGGCAGTCAGTGCCTACCATGAGGAGCCTGATGGTCAGCCCTTTAAGCTTTGACGGGAGTTCCGGATCTGCTTCCGCTTGCTTCAACATTTCATCAATCAGTTCCTTTGATAAGAATTTCATCGCTACCTCCTTTTTTTATTTTAGTAACCCATCTCATTAAGAGGGCCAAGAGTTTCACTTTTCACCGGGGACTCGTTTTTTTAAGCTCCTTTGGTACCAACAGCCGGGGCTCGGTGAGCGCTTGAACTTAGCGCCTGCTGCATATCACGCCACAAGAAGTGAAAGTCTGCCGCTTAAGCGCAGAACTTCTTGGCATATCGTGCTCAGTTATCTATCCTAGCGATGTGATAATGCAGCGTGCCCGCTGGAGCGGCAACCGCGATGGTCTCACCCTGCCGGCGACTGAGGAGCGCCTTCCCTGTGGGTGAGTTGATGGAGAGTTTGCCCTTTGAGGGGCTCGCCTCACTGGGGTTGACCAGAGTATAGCGCAGCTCTTCATTGGAGGAGAGGTCTTGAAGGGTGACTGTGCTGCCCAGGATTACCTTGGCGCTATCACCCTTCTTTGTAGTGACCACCGCCGATTTAAGAATCGTCTCCAGTTGCTTGATCCGCGCCTCAACCATTCCTTGATGGTCCTTGGCGGCATCGAGGGGGGCGTTTTCGTGGAAGTCCTTATCGGCGGCAGCCTTACGGATATCATCGGCAATCCTGGGTCGCTCCCCTTGAAGGGCGGAAAGCTCCGCTTTTAGCTCCTGGTAACCCTCTGGTGTCAGGGTAACTGCCTCGATTCGTCCCCTACCGGGTGGCCCTTGCTTGAGCGACCCTTTCTTCACGCGAAGATGGACTGCAAGGTTATTCGTGATGAGCCCTTCCTTCTTGGCATAGGATAGGAAAGCCCTCACCGGTGCCAGCCTTTTCATGGTGTTGGTTGAGGAGCCCTCCATCCTCTCAGCGTAACTTGCCACCTCGCGGGCGGCAAGCTGGCTCAAGGGGCGCTCCCTACCGTACCAGCGAACAAACTTATTCAGCTCTTGCTGGTATTCCTCCCTCTCCTGGGGAGGCAAGCTAGCAAGGAAATCCGTCGCTGTCCGCACTAAGGTTTTTTCTTGGTTCACTTTGTTATTTTAAGTGCTTTGGGTTTCCGCTTTCGATGACTATTTTAGGGTTTTGGGTTTGCTGTGTCAATGACTATCGCCTTTTTCGAACCTAAGGATGTTTTTAAGGTTTTCTGTTTCTGCTACCGGTCGCTATTGCCAGGCCAGTCCATCGTGATTGTAGGAGGCCTTGAGCAGGCTGACGATGCTCGGGCCCTTGGAGCCAGGCGCGCAGCACTCCTCTTCGAAGTGATTACACACGGTGCAGGTGATGCTGTATTTATCCACCTCGCTGATGTTCTCGAAGAGGTTACAGTTCTCGGCGCTTTGATCATACCACTCCTCGAGGAACTCCTCGAGACCCACTCTATGGGCTCGGAAGCTTTTGGACCACTGGAGACCGTTAAATCCCCATGACCCCTGCCATCCCCCTTGAGGCGGCGATATGAATACGCCGAATTCACATCTTATCCTACGACTGGAGAGAAAAAGTGAACTCACACATACCATCCTTGGTCAGTGTCTTGCTCATTTCCATATTTAATTTATCGCCGGTCTTCGCAGCGGCTATCTCGAAGCTGGCAAGGCACATCGCTTTGCAGGGAAGCGCAAGTCCTGCCTCCGCCATCGCTTTGTTTAGGGTGCAGCTAGAGACCTGGAGCACCAGCTCCTTGGTGGTCGCTTTGGCGATGTTCCACCTGTCGGTGGGTCGCGAGGCCAGGATGGCAAGCTCCACATAGCGCTCGAAGCGATGGGGGAAAGAGACCCCTGTCTGCTTGGCCACTCTCTCCACCATTTCGCCGGTGCGATCGATATACTTGCCATCGGCAAGCTCTATTGTAAGCTTCATCAGCTCCTTGCCGAAGGCCTCCAGGGCCTCTCCTGCCACCTTCTTATCCTTGCCCTTGAGGCTTTCCACCAGTGTCTCAATAGCGCACTTCGCCGTGATCTCATCGACCAGCCCCCGATCAGCATCGAAGGGCAGCGCCTTCCCCGGCTCCTCCAGGGTCATCAGTTTTTCATTTATTGGCTTGGCGTACTTCCAACCCATAGTCATCTCGCGTCACCTCCGCTAAAGCTCACCTGAATGGCATTTTGCGGGCATACATTGACACAATCCATGCAGCCGCTACATTTGTCGAAGCGTACCGCTCTCACAATGAAGTGGCTGGGGTCTATCTCACGGAACTTCTGGGGCCCCACATCGGTGCCCAGCCCGAGAACATGTGTGGGGCAAATAAGCAGGCATTTACGGCAGGAGATGGGTTCTTTACACTTTTCGTCGTTAACGGTGATTGTGGGCAGCATCTTTAAACCCCTTTCTATTCATATTTACCATACGTTTGCCAGAGCGGGAAGGCCGGCCCTCTCCACCAGGGTGATCGCCTCCTGGTCGCACTCCGTAGCGCAAAGCCCGCAGCCAAAACACTGGAGCTGGTCGATATAAGCCTTGTTTCTGTTGGGGACGAAGCTGAGCGCCCTGAACTGGCAGCGGTGCACGCAGGAGGCGCAGCCATTACATAGCTCGGGATCGATCTTAGCTACATAGTGCCCTTTCCACAGGATCTTGATCTCCAGATCGATCGCCGTCCTGATGGCGGCACAATCTGGGTAATCGCAGTTGCACAAACCGGCGAGATAGGGGGTGCCAAAGGTATATATAGAGTGCACCAGGCCCCTCTTGTTCAGCTTGGCCAAAACCTCCTTCGCCTCGTCGGGGGTGAGGAAGTGAACTCCCCCTCGATAGGTATCGGGCCAGCGCTCCCATTTATACATTCCTGCCCCCATTCCCATGCAGGTGAAGTTCTCATCATCGGGGAGACCCTCCATGGAGCGGCGACAGGCGCAGGTTATCAAGGAAATGGGATACATGATGTCGGTGATCTTGAGCGCCTCCTCAAGGGTGATAACCTGCCCGAAGTGGGTGAGCCACATGGCACCCTCGATCTGCTGCTTTGTCCGCTCCACCTCCGCCATGTCCCCCCTCTCCCTGGCCTCGAGGAAATCGCGGCCAACAAAGGCCATTCCCCCTGCAGCCTGGGGGTTGGCCTCTGCCCCTGATGCCTCGGCCTCCTCCTTTCTAATCTTGTAAAGCCTCCTCGCATAGTTAGACGGGTTGAAGTACCACCTCTCATACCCATTACCATACTTCTCACACCAATCACACATAACCTACCTCCTTCTGTTCGAAAGGTTGCTATGTCTTGCCCACCTCAACACATAGCTCGGAATTTGGGGCATCCCGTTTATCGGAGCGAGTCATTGTTATGTAACCGATCCGGTCTTTTACTTCACAAAGAACTACAGGACTAGCCATTACTGTTTTCTCCTTCAAGCGATTCCATTTTGCGGTAGCAAGTCAATGTTTGCCAAGATGCCCCTCCTCACAATCGGAGCTAGTTTTATGGCCCCGCAACGCTGCACTTAGGTGAAGGCCGAGATAAGAAAGGTCCTCGGTAGGCAGATAGTGGGGGGCAACGGCATCAAAGAGTATATTAATGGAGGGGGACACCTCATCATCGCCGAGATATAGGATACATCCCATAGGGATTTTGGGCAGCGCCAGAAATCTGAAGGCAGCATCGCCGGTGCGGGTCATTGGCCTGCCCCCGATGGACAGGGCAGCCTGGCGAAACCCCTCAGCATCGTTGCCAAAGCTATCGAGCAGGGGTCGTAACGCCATATTGGTGAACCTTTGCTCAAAGAGGTTAGCCCCGGGGAGATGACGATAGGTGACCCACATGCCCGATACGGGTGTGCCATCGGCATTCACCATGTAGTGCATTAATAGTATCTCGAGAAACATGGGGGGTGGGGTATCGCTTCCTACCTCCGCCACCTTCACCTCGGGGAGGTGGATGGTGAAGGAGCGGTGGAGTAAGGGCATGGTGAACCTTCCCTTATCGAAGCTAGCACCGCTCATAGAGACCGCAACATGGGGGCTGAGCCGTTCCATGTCTTTTCGCGCCTTCTGGTAAGCGACGTCAAGGCCCATCGTTATTAAGTATAATACACATGAAGGAGGGGGGCAACAAGTGCCTCTTGGCTATTTAATTATGAAGCGCTTTTTGGTATAATAGATAGCTATGGTGGAAGGCGAGGCATTCATGCCTCGCAGTTTGGAGTGAGGAATGAGCTCGAAGTTCCTGAGAAGAGGCATTATTTATCTGGTGGTGATCGCAGTGCTGGTGGTGCTCTTCTTTGCCTTTTTCCCCCGTTCTCCCGAGGTTGAGTCTGGCTCCCTTGACGAGCTGGTAGCACTGACGGTAACGGGCTCTGTAGAGTTGGCAGACGGTACTGTAGAAGGCAACATTGACCGGATAGTGCAAGAGGGGGATACGCTTACCGCAATGGAAGGGGATACCCCGATGTTTAAGGCCAGTTTTGTGGGAAGCACCGCGGAGCTTTACGATTATCTGGTGGCACGTGAAGTAGATATGAGCAAGGTAGCGCTCGATCCACAACCCCCGAGCGGCTTTAATTGGGGCAATTTGCTCTTTACCCTATTGCCTTTGGTTCTCTTTATTGGTGTGATCTGGTTCATCTTCAGCCGGGCGCGGGGGGCGGGGAATCAGGCGATGAGCTTTGGTCGGAGCAAGGCGCGCCTGTTTCCCAGCACCAACCCAACCACTACCTTCAATGACGTCGCCGGGGTCGATGAAGCGAAGATGGAGCTCCAGGAGGTGGTGGAGTTCCTCAAGAGCCCAGAGAAATTCTCCGCCCTGGGGGCGCGCATCCCGAGAGGGGTGCTCCTGGTGGGACCGCCGGGCACGGGGAAGACCCTGCTTGGTCGTGCGGTGGCCGGTGAGGCTGGCGTCCCCTTTTTCTCCATAAGCGGCAGCGAGTTCGTGGAGATGTTTGTCGGCGTGGGTGCCTCCCGTGTGAGGGACCTCTTCGACCAGGCGAAGCGTAATAGCCCCTGTATCGTCTTTATCGACGAGATCGACGCTGTGGGGCGTCACCGGGGAGCGGGGTTTGGCGGCGGTCATGACGAAAGGGAGCAGACCCTCAACCAGATCCTGGTGGAGATGGATGGCTTCGATTCCTCCACCAATGTCATCGTTGTCGCAGCGACAAATCGCCCCGACATCCTCGACCCGGCGTTGCTTCGCCCCGGCCGCTTTGACCGGCAGGTGGTGTTGGACCGCCCCGATATTAAGGGGCGTAAGGCGATATTGGAGGTACACGCCAAGGGTATGCCTTTGGATGATTCAGCCAATCTGGAGATCGTTGCTAAACAGACCCCGGGCTTTTCGGGTGCTGACCTCGCCAACCTGGTGAATGAGGCAGCCATCCTGACGGCGCGGCGCAATAAGAAGCAAATCAGCCTCCTCGAGATTGAGGAATCAATCGACCGGGTAATCGCTGGCCCGGAGCGGAAGAGCAGGATCATCAGCCCCAAGGCGAAGGAGATCACCGCTTACCATGAATCGGGCCATGCTCTCGCAGCCAGGATGCTTCCCAACGCCGACCCGGTGCACAAGGTCTCG
>DAOWEF010000047.1 GCA_030638665.1 Dehalococcoidia bacterium | reverse complement strand
TATGGGAGCAGGCGAAGCGTGAAATCGGGGAATAAGGGGTTGACATCTATTGATAATGCAATGAAGATAAAAGAAAGGCGAAAAAGAACGAGTCGAGTAATTATCGCATCGGCTTCATTTTTGTAATAAGGTTATACGAGCTGAACGTTCGAAATGGGCGAAAAGAAAAGTCGGGGCGAGAGGATTTGAACCTCCGACCTCAGCGTCCCGAACGCTGCGCGCTAACCAAACTGCGCTACGCCCCGATGGCTCCATCTAATTTTCAAATCTTGGGAAGGGTTCAACCTCCAACCTCCCCGACACGGTCGGGGCGCGCTAGCCAAACTGCACTACGCCCCGTAGCAATCATTATACCCCTGGATACTAACGTTCGCAAGCCAGCCGTCTTGCATGTATCGACAGTTGTTGCTATATTAGTAAAACTGTGAAATACTGCGTGCTGGTAATCGATGGTGCCGCCGGCTGGCCGCTTCCTGAGCACGGTGAAAAAACCTGCCTGGAGCTGGCGCATGTCCCAAACCTGGATAGGCTGGCTCGGGAAGGCGTTCTGGGTCTGGTGCGCACGGTGCCTCCGGGGATGGAGCCATCCAGCGGCTGCGCCTGCATGTCGGTGCTTGGCTACGACCCGACGGTCTACTATCGCGGCAGGAGCGCCATCGAGGCAAGGAGCATGGGCATTTACATCGATGAGGGTGAGGTCCTCTTTCGCTGCAACCTGGTTGCCGTTGAGGATGGGAAGATGTTGAGCTATTGCTCAGGTGGTGTATCCAGTGATGAGGGTCGTGCTCTCATCGCTGCTGTGGAGGGGAGCCTCGGCAGCAACACGATACGTTTTTACCCCGGCGTCGGCTACCGGCATATATGCAGGATAACAGGTCGTGAGGATACACTATTGGCCACCTGCACGCCGCCGCACGATATCGCCGATAAGACCATCGCTGAATTTATGCCGCAGGGACCGGGGAGCGACCTATTGCGGGAGTTGATGCAGCGCTCCCAGGATGTGTTGCGGGAGCATCCGGTTAACATCGAGCGGAAGTCGCGAGGCGATATGCCGGTAACGATGATCTGGCTCTTCTGGGGCAGTGGGCGGATACCCGATCTGCCGCCATTCAAAGAGCGCTATGGCCTCGATGCGGCGATGACATCGGCGGTTGACCTGCTCCGCGGCCTGGCCAAGATGGCAGGGATTGATACCCTGGACATCCCTGGGGTGACCGATGGCCCAGACAACGATTACGCCGCGCAGGGGGCTGGCGCCCTCGAAGCGCTGAAAAATCACGATTTGGTCGTTATCCACGTCGAGCCGCCGGATGAGGCTGGCCATGCCGGCTCCATTGATGGTAAAATAGCGGCTATCCAGCAGGTGGATCGAGAGGTGGTGAGCCGCTTCATATCGTGGGGAGAGCGAAAAGGGGGAGATGATCTTCGCATGCTAGTCCTGCCCGACCACGCTACACCCATTGCGGTTCGAACCCATACCGCGGAGCCGGTTCCCTTTCTGCTCTGGGGACTGGGGTTCGAGGCCAATGGGGCGAAGCGATTCACCGAGACGGAGTCAAAAAAAACCGGCTTTTTCATCGACGAGGGGCATACCATTATGGCTAGGCTGATGGGAGCATAGACGAAGGGGCTTTAATATGGCGGTGATAGTGCAAAAATATGGCGGCAGCTCGGTGGCGGATGCGGAGAGGATAAAGAATGTTGCCCGGCGTATTATCACTACCAAAGAGAGGGGCAATGATGTGGTGGTGGTCGTCTCCGCTATGGGGAAGACAACCGATGAACTCATCAGGCTGGCATATCAGGTCACAGAACGACCTGACGAGAGAGAGCTTGATGTTCTGCTATCCACCGGGGAACTGATCTCCAGCACCCTGCTTGCCCTGGCGCTGAAATCCGCGGGGCATAAAGCGATCAGCCTCAGCGGCGCCCAGGCAGGGATCTGGACCGATGCAGTCTATAGTCGGGCGCGCATCCTCACCGTTGAAGCACACCGCATTGTTAAGGAACTTGGTGAGGGCAAGATCGTCATCGTTGCCGGGTTTCAGGGCATCACCCACGAGATGGATGTCACCACCTTGGGTCGCGGGGGCTCTGATACTACGGCGGTAGCGATGGCGGCGAGCCTCGGGGCACAGGTATGCGAGATCTATACCGATGTGGAAGGGGTTTATACCGCCGACCCCCGCTTTGTCCCCGAGGCGCGTAGACTCACGGATCTCGGCTATGAGGAGATGCTGGAGCTTGCCAGCCAGGGGGCGAAGGTGCTTCATCCCCGTGCTGTGGAACTGGGGGAGCTTTTTGATATACCGATCCTGGTGGCTTCCAGTTTCAGTGAAAGTCCAGGAACCCTAATTCATGGAGGCATCGCTATGGAAGTGCGAAACAAGGTGAGAGGAATTGTTCACGACCTCAATGTGGCTAAGGTCACAGTCCTTGGCGTTCCCGACCAGCCGGGAATCGCCACTGCCATCTTTGAGCCCCTGGTCAAAGAGAATATCAGTGTGGACACCATCGTCCAGAACGCCAGCGTGGAGCGGGTAACCGACCTGACCTTCACCGTGGCTAAAAGCGACCTGGAGAAGGCAATGCGCGTGGTGGAGCCAGCAGCGAAATCCATCAGTGCCAGGGGCTGCGTTGCCGATGCCAAGCTGGGCAAGGTGAGTATCGTGGGCACGGGGATGCAGAACACGCCGGGCTATGCGGCCAGGATGTTCCGCGCCCTTTACGAAAAGGGAATAAATATCGAGCTCATCACCACTTCGGAGATCCGGATCACCTGCATCATCGACGAGACCAGGCTTGAGGATGCCCTCAACGCTCTCCATCAGGCCTTCGAGCTGGAGAAAGGGGAAGATGGGATTTAGCGAGTGCCCTTACGACGGTTTTGCTAAATGACCCTAATACCCCTTGACAATCGGCGAAACTCCCTTAAAATAATGCGGATGAAGTGAGTAGTGGTAAATGATGCATTATCAGGCAGGAGAAGCAAGACTGAGGCGGCGGCGCGAAAAAGACGCTATTGCTTTAGCAGTGCAAGGTCGTTGGGAGGAGGCAGTCACCGCTAACAGGAGTATAATTGAGGTCTTCCCCAATGATATTAATGCCTATAATCGACTGGGTAAGGCGTTGACGGAGCTAGGTAAGAATACTCGAGCGAAGGAAGCCTATAGCAGAGCCCTGGAAATCGATCCCAAGAATAGCATCGCCAGAAGAAATCTTAGGCGACTCTCGCTACTAAATGATGAGCAACCGATACCAAGTAAGGGGCGTCAGAAGGTTATCCCCCAGCTTTTTATCGAGGAGACGGGCAAGGCAGGAGTGGTCAGTCTCGAGCAACTGGCCCCGCGGGAGGTGATCGCTAAACTGGCCGCCGGTGACCCGGTCTACTTGAGATCGAAGGGACAAGGGCTCATTGTGGAGAGTAAGCATGGTGAGTATCTGGGACAGGTTAAGCCAAGGATTGGTGTGCGCCTCGCTAAGCTAATTAAGGGGGGCACACGCTACACCGCAGCCATCGCAAGTTCGGCGGATAGTGAGGTAAAGGTAGTCATCGCGGAGGTATTCCAGCACCCAAGCCAAGCAGGACGCCCCTCCTTCCCTGCTAAAGGTTATGATGGTTTCCGTTCTTACGTCAAAGGGAGTATCTTAAAATACGAGCTAGGAGAAGAAGAGGAGGTTCTGGACGAAAGCGGTTATCCAATTGAGTTAGAAGAGTCGGCGGATGCCTTGCCTGAAGGCATGTCTCTGATAGTAGATAATGAGGACGGGAGTATCCCCGAGGAGGAATCCTAGGGTGGAGCGAGTCCCTTACCTTTAGGCCTGCTTCTTCACCCCTACATAAAATCACCCATTGATCTCCGGGATGGATGGGTGAAATTCCCGCTAGTATTTCGCTTTCTATGGTGGAGCAAAGGATCCTCTTTTACAGCCCTTTGACGAGCTCAGCGAAGCGTGATATTCTTTTGGCAAGATCGCTGAATATCCAGGCATAGGGGGTTTGATGGATATCGGAGCAGTTAAGCCAGTTGACATCGAAGAGGAGATGAAAAGCTCCTATCTGGACTATGCCATGAGCGTGATCGTCTCCCGTGCCCTGCCCGATGTGCGCGATGGGTTAAAGCCGGTGCAACGACGGATCCTCTATGCCACGGGAGAATTGGGGCTCACCCACTCCAGTGCCCACAAGAAGAGCGCTCGCATCGTTGGCGAGGTGCTGGGTAAATACCACCCCCATGGCGATGCCCCGGTCTATGAAGCTATGGTGCGCATGGCGCAGGATTTCTCCCTGAGGTATGTGCTCATCGATGGGCAGGGGAATTTTGGCAGTGTGGATAACGACCCACCAGCGGCGATGCGTTATACTGAGGCTCGCCTTTCCCAGATCGCTCAGGAGATGCTCCTTGATATCGACAAGGAGACAGTCGAGCTGGTACCCAATTTCGATGGCTCCCTCAGGGAGCCCACCGTGCTTCCCTCGAGGCTCCCCAATCTACTTATAAATGGGGCTTCAGGGATCGCGGTGGGCATGGCCACCAACATCCCCCCCCACAATCTCGGTGAGGTCTCAGATGCAATCTGCTATCTCATTGAAAACCCTGAGGCATCGGCGGACGAGCTCACCGATTTCATTCGCGGACCTGATTTCCCTACTGCGGGCATTATTTTCGGAAGAGAGGGGATCAAGAATGCCTATGCCACAGGTAAGGGTAAGGTTTTAATCCGGGCCAGATATAGTATTGATGAACTCGCTAAGGGACGCCATCAGATAGTGGTTACCGAGCTTCCCTACCAGGTCAACAAGGCAGCGTTGGTGGCTCGGATCGCCGATCTAGTCAAGACAAAAAGGATAGAAGGGATCGCCGAGTTGCGCGATGAATCGGACAGGCAGGGGATACGTATCGTTATCGAGCTGAGGAGGGATGCCCAACCGGAACAGGTCTTAAACAACCTCTTTAAGCATACGGCGATGCAGTCAGCTTTCTTCGTTAACATGCTGGCCCTTATCGATGGGCAGCCCAGGGTGATCAGCCTAAAAACGGCTCTCCAGCAGTATATCAGCTTTCGCCAAGAGGTCATCGTCCGTCGCTCCCGGTTTGAGCTTCGCCATGCTAAGGAGCGGGCCCATATCCTCGAGGGGCTGAAGATCGCCCTCGACCACATGGACGAAGTTATCGGAGTGATTCGCCGCTCCCCAAGCGCTGAGGCGGCGCGGGGAAATCTGATGGCATCCTTTAATCTGACCCAGGCGCAAGCCCAAGCCATCCTGGACATGCAGCTCCGGCGCCTCGCTGCCATGGAGCGCGAAAAGCTGATAGAAGAGTATACCGAGGTGTTGAAAACCATCGCTTACTTGGAGGACCTGTTGGCTAACCCGCGGAAGATCCTTTTTCTGGTCAAGGAGGATACAGGCGAGCTAAAGACAAAATACGCTGACCCACGGCGGACGGAGATCGTTGAAGAGGAGCCAGAGGAGTTCAGGGAGGAGGACCTGATCCATCATCAGAAGGTGATGATCGTCCTTACTACCCGTGGATATATAAAGCGAATGCCTATCGAAAGCTACCGAGTACAGCAGCGAGGAGGGAGAGGGGTGATAGGTATCGCCACTCGAGAGGCAGAGAGCGTGCGCCTTCTCCTGGTAGCCGATACCCTCGATACACTCCTTTTCTTCACCAATCGGGGGAGGGTATACTCCCTTAAATGCTACCGAGTACCACTGGAGATCTCCCGAACGGTCAAAGGGATACCAATGGTAAAATTGATCTCCGTAGAGGAGACAGAGCAGGTAACAGAGATTCTGGCGGTATCAAGCTTTGTTTCCGGGGCCTCTATGATTATGGCGACACGTCGCGGTTTGATAAAGCGGAGTTCTCTTGAGGGGTTTGCCGCAGTGCGCGCCAACGGTCTCATCGCCATGAGGCTGGGGAAAGGAGACGAGCTGGTGGCGGCCAGGGTGGCTAGCCAGGGTGACGAGATCATTCTAGTGACAGAAGGGGCTCAGGCGATCAGGTTTGCTATTAAGGGACTCAGGACCGCTTCACGCACCAGCGGTGGAGTGCGTGCCATCCATGTTGCCTCCGACGATCGTGTAGTGGCGATGGATATTGTCTCCCCTAATGCTTACCTGATGGTAATTACCAAGAATGGATTAGGCAAGTGCACCCCCCTATCCAGTTATCGCCTCCAGGCTCGCGGGGGCACCGGTATAAAGAGCCTCAGTTTAAAAGTAGGGAAGGTGGTCGCCGCGCGTGTTATCAACACCCTGGATGAGGTGATGATCCTCTCCGCTCAAGGGGTCATCCTTCGCATGCGGGCGGAAAACATCCCGATTCAGGGGAGAATTAGAAGGGGGGCTAGTCTGATGAAGCCTGACGAGGGGGATGAGGTGATCTCTATCGCGGCTCTACACTGATGCCCTAGGATAAAATTGCGCAGAATGTTGTAACAAACTATTGAAAAATGGTTATATTTAACTTTACTTTTACCCAAGGGTATTGACATTCCTCTAATATTGTGTTATACTCGCCCAATTTTGCAGAGCGTATTGTCGGACAGCTTTGATAAGGTCGAGAGTGAGCTAGGAAATTGGCATTCCTTTTTGTTCAATGGGACGAGGCTGGATGAGCCAGCACGGAAGGTTCTGGCGGCCAGCCTTATTAGTTAATAAAGCGAAAGGAGAAACGAAATGAAAAAGAGGTTTAATCCAGCATGGCGTATTGTGGTGGCACTAATTCTAGTGTTTGCCCTGACGCCCGTAGTAGCGCTGAGCGTGCCTGTGGAGGCAGGCACTCCGGCTCCAGAGACCTTCATCGATGAAATCCCTAGCCCTCTGGGCTACGCTTCCAGCGTTACTTCAATTACCGGCTATGCTATTGATACAGCGCCGGATTATGTAGCTGCGGTGCAGCTGTTTATCTATTGTATCACTGATAACGAGTGGTGGAACGGCAACTCATGGCAGGAGGTCCAGGTACCGCTCGATGCTACAATCACAGAGGGCGCCACCACCGAAAGAGTACGCTGGCGTTACACGCACCTATCATCTTCTACATGGAACAGCGGCAAAGAATACCAAATCAGTGTCTGGGCAGTAGATAATGAGAACAATATAGGTGCCGAGGATATAGATTTCTTCATTTATGACCCGGGGAGGCCGGAAACCGATATCGATGCCATCGGCGACCCAGTGAGCACCGTTCCCTCTATCGCCGGTACCGCTTCCGACACACCGCAGGCGCCCTTGATACCAGGCATAGTTGAAAGTGTTCAGGTTCAGCTCAAGCGCAACAGCGACAATAGGTACTGGAACGGCCAGGTCTGGCAGAATGACGAGATATGGATCCAGGCCACGGGAACTACTAGTTGGTCTCTCGTCTCCTTGCCAACAGACTTGCATGATGGCGTGAGCTACGCCGTTAAGGCGAGGGCGATAGATGGGGCGGGTAACACCGACTCCACAGTCGACACAGAGACCTTCACCTTTGTAGCTCCCGTGTCAGGGCTCGATATCACCATCAACGACATACCCGGTTTTGTTGGAGCCCTGACTAAGATCAGCGGTGCTGCCAGTGCTGCTGCACCAGACTATGTCTCTAGCGTGAAGGTAAAGATCCAGCGCACGAGCGACAATAAGTGGTGGAGGGGCACTTCGTGGGGCAGTGAAATATGGCTCACTGCTACAGCCACGGTTGGCAGTTTCGATAGCGAAAGGGAGGGCTGGACTTATAGCACCCTGCCATCTACCATGTGGACAAGCGGCAAGGAATACCTTGTCACTGCCGAGGTTACTAATAACGCTAGCCCCGCTGGGAAACAAACGGTAACCGATGTGTTCGTCTTTGACTCTCAGAAATCGGATACAAGTATCAGCGCCATCACTGACTATGTTAGCGTTGACGCCTTCACTGAGATCACCGGCACCTCTGTCGATATACCACAATGGCCCTTGATCGAAGGCATAGTTGAGAGTGTACAGGTTCAGATAAAGCGTAACAGCGACAACCGGTACTGGAACGGCCAGGTCTGGCAGGACACCGAGTTGTGGATCGACGCCACTGGAACTAATGATTGGTCTGTCGACCCCTTGCCAACAGACTGGCATGACGGCGTGAGCTACACCGTTAAGGCGAGGGCAATAGACATGGCGGGTAACACTTCTCTCATCGACACAGATAGCTTCACCATCGGGCCAGCACCGGAGGGTCCAGTTACCCCAATACCACCACCAACGCCTACGCCGACGCCTGACGTCACTCGACCAACCCTGCAAAGCATAACCTGGATAGATGTCGATGGCTCTAACACTATCAATGTGAGTGATATACTGCGATTTAACTTCAGCGAGGCGATGGATACCACAACGCTCGACACTATATCTGAAATAAATTCCGGGCTCGATAGCTCAGCCACGGGCACCGATTACGGGACAACCTTCACCTTAGCTTGGAATACTGCCAAGACCCAGCTTACGGTGACCCTGGGGGCAGGCTCGACCATTAGTGTCGGCAATACGGTGGACCCATCGGCCGCTGTGACTGACGTGGCAGGCAATCCTGATAACACCACAGCGCCTGGTCCGGGGGTCCCATCAACACCGACCGCAACGCCTACCCCCGCACCAACGCCAATTCCTACACCTACACCCGGACTAACGCCTACACCCACGCCTGACACCACCGGACCAACCATGACCGGCATAGACTGGACCGATGTCGATGATTCGGATACTATCAATGAGGGCGATACACTGTGCTTCAAGTTCAGTGAGGCGATGGACACTGCCACGATCACTGTAACCAATATTGGAACAATGCTGCCGACTTCCCCTAGCCATAGCTACGGCACATTGACGGCCGATGACCTTAGCTGGACTTACAGTGATAAATGGTTTTGGGTGACCCTGGGATCGGGTGAGACTATTGTAGGCGGGGAGACGGTGGACCCATCGGCCTCTGTGACAGACGTGGCAGGCAATCCTGATAATACCACGGCGCCTGGTCCGGCGATCGAGGTACCAGAGGAAGAGGAAGAGGGGCTCGCTTGGGAGTGGTGGTATACTCTATTGATCGCGCTGGGTGCTCTCATTATCATTGCGGCCATTGTCCTGCTCGTGGTTCTCCCGAAGAGGGGAGCGGCTGGTGAGTTTGCTGAGGAGGAGCTTTACGAAGAAGAGGAAGAATTTTGATAGCTTTTCTGGCAAGCGGGGTGCCAGCGCTCTAGCCCGCATGTAGTGCAGCGACCAAAGCGGCAATCCTGGGTCTCTGTACATTGTAAGTTGCGCTGGTACTCCCTTTTCAGGAAGGTAGTGCTTATCCCAACGTCGATGTGAGCCCAGGGAAATATTTCATCCAATGGGCGTTGGCGGTTAGCGTAGAAAACGGGGTCGAGCCCACATTCATCGAAGGCTCGGCCCCATTTTTCATAATTGAAGTGCTCGCTCCAGGCATCGAAGGTGGCTCCCAGTTGCCAGGCGCGGTATATCGCCTGAGAGAGACGTCGGTCTCCCCGCGCCAGCACCCCTTCAAGCAGGCTCATCTTGGGGTCTTGCCATGACATGCGCAGCCCTGACTTTTTCACGCCAAGCCTGAGAGCCTCGATCCTGGCATTTAGATCCTCTTCAGTGTGCTGAGCCACCCATTGAAATGGGGTGTGCGCCTTGGGCACAAAAGCCGAGGTGCTCACCTTCAGGTGCAGCGCTTTGCCCCCGGGTTTCCTCCGCGCGGGGACACTCTGGCGCACCATGTGAACGATGCTCTCTATGTCATCAGGGGTCTCAGTGGGCAAGCCGAGCATGAAATAAAGCTTAACGCTGCTCCAACCCCGCTCCGCGACAGTCTCTAAGGTTTGGAGTAGATCATCCTGAGAAACGCTCTTATTAATCACCCGGCGCAACCGCTCGCTTCCTGCCTCAGGGGCAAAGGTCAAGCCGGTCTTCTTCCCAGAGGTAATGGTATCCATCAACCTTAACGAGAGGCCATCGATACGCAGGCTGGGCAGTGATATCTTGAGGTTGTGCTCTCGATAGCGTCCTAATAGCGCGCTAACCAGGCTCTCAATCTCTGAATAGTCGCTGGTGCTCAACGAGAGTAGTGAAAGCTCATTATAGCCACAATTCCTGAGCAATTCATCCACCGCCGCCAAAACCTCCTCCTTAGGCCGCTCCCGGATCGGGCGATAGATGATCCCCGCCTGGCAGAAGCGACAACCCCTGGTGCAACCACGCTGAATCTCGATGGCTGCGCGATCATGGATCGTGGCCATATAAGGGACCACCGGCTTGGTCACCGCAGGGGGCAGCTTTATAAGGATGCGTCGCTTTATGCTTGAGCCTATCCCTGGAGATGTGGGCATTATCTTGGAAATAGTGCCATCGTCATGATAGTCAACCTGGTATAGACTGGGCACATAGATGCCAGGAATATGAGCCAGTTCACGAAGTAGCTCCTGCTTCCCATGGGGACCCTCAAACTTCCACTGGCGAAAGGTTCCCAGTAGCTCCAAGATAACCTCCTCACCTTCGCCAAGGACGAAAAGATCGATGAATTCCGCCATGGGTTCGGCATTAAGGGTGCAACTACCGCCAGCGATAATCAAGGGGTAGGATTCATCACGCTGCGCGGCGAGCACTGGTATCCCCGCCAGGTCGAGCATATTGAGCACATTGGTGTAGGTGAGCTCATAGCCCAGGGAGAAGCCAATAATGTCGAAGTCCTTTAATGGACGCCGCGATTCCAGGCTAAATAGGGGGATGGTGGCCTTCCTCATCTCTGCCTCCATATCGATCCAGGGGGCATAGACACGCTCGACAAGAGCCCTGGGCTCTCTATTGACCAGGTCATAGAGGATGACCAGCCCCAGGTTGGACATGCCAATTTCATAGATGTCAGGATAGGCAAGAGCCATCTTGACATCTATAGCGTCCCAGTCCTTCGTGATGCTATTCCACTCGCCCCCGGTATAGCGGGCAGGCTTGGTTACCCTGGGAAGAATTTGATCCAGATTGGCCATAATATCCCCTATTATAGCAAAGCCTTAAACTTTTGACATCTTGGATATAAAATGATAGGATTGAGAAGCGACTGCGGCACCATGACCTCCCTGACAGCAACCCAGGGCGAGAGCGAGTAATTGATCGCAGCAAGGGAGGAGCAGTTCTTTAGGAGGCATCGATTGGCAACTTCAAAAGTGAAAGGTCAAAAGTCCGCTAAGAAGGGGAGCTGGGATTACGCCATCGTGCAAACGGGGGGAAAGCAGTATAAGGTCTCATCTGGGGAGACCATCGATGTGGCGCACCTTCCCGCAGCGGAAGGGAGCGCTATAGAGCTGGATCATGTGTTGCTGGTCGCCGATGGGGAGAGGGTGAAAGTGGGCACGCCTACTGTTGAAGGGGCAAAGGTAATCGCTGAGGTCCTCGGCGAGGGAAAGGGGAAGAAGGTCATCGTCTTCAAATACAAGCCAAAGGTGCGCTACCGCAGGATGAAGGGGCACCGGCAGCTCTATACCAGGCTTGCCATAAAAGAG
>DAOWEF010000058.1 GCA_030638665.1 Dehalococcoidia bacterium | reverse complement strand
TGCTCAAAGAGCAACGCAGGCTCAATGGTGGGTAGCTTTCCTCGCCCCGATTGCTCCGCTGCCTCAATAATGATTCTCCGCCAGCGCTCCATCCTCTTATCCCGGGGATGTCCCGCAACACATCGCTCGCAGATCATGGGGACGAAGCCGGAGATACCAAGCTCAGTACATTTCTGAAGGATAAATTCAAATTTACTGCTCTTGAGCAGCGCTTGATAGAGGGTGATCCTGGTGCCAGGCTCAGTTGCCGCTCTCTTCTCACATATCATACCGGCGACATGATCCCTGCTCACCCTCGCCAATGCTACCTCATACTCCCAGCCGCTATCGTCCAGTACTGCAATGTGATCGCCGCCCCGCAATCGAAGCACATCCCTCAATTGATGAACCAGCTTTCCCTTGATGACCACTTTCTCCTGGTCGATCCAGTCCGGCGGGATAAAAAAGCGGTGCATTTACCTTCCCTAGCTCAATGCCCCCATATGTCATGCTTCAAAGAGGTCCCTGAGGCGGTGGAATAATCCCTTCTCCTCCTTGGGCATTACCGCTGGGCCCAGGGTTCTCGCCAGCTCCTCAAATATCCTGCGCTGCTCCTCATTAATGGCTTCGGGAGTGACTATATGGACCATCACTAGCTGATCCCCGCGACCTCCTCCTCGAAGATGAGGCACCCCCTTTTCCTTGAGTCGGAATAGCCTTCCTGTTTGCGTCCTTGGTGGAATCTTGAGTGGGGATGGGCCATCCACTGTAGGCACCTCGACCTCAGCGCCCAGCGCTGCTTGGGCGAAATTGATTGGTAGGTCGTAGAGGATGTCATCACCCCGGCGTTTGAAGAACTGGTGCTCCTCCACCGATAAGGTAACGTAGAGGTTCCCGGTGCTGCCACCCCGCGTTCCGGCATTGCCCTCACCGCCGATGCGGATCTGTGAGCCATCGTCCACCCCGGCAGGAACAGTGATGGCGATCCGGCGCGCCTTCTGCTCCTTGCCTGAGCCTCGGCATTGGGGGCAGGGCGTGGTAATAATTCTCCCCTCACCACCGCAATGGTGGCAGGTGGTGGTATTTACGAACTGCCCGAAAATACTCCGCTGCACCCGGCGCACCTGCCCGGTGCCATTACACTCCGGGCACCTTGAGGGTTGACTCCCCGGCTCACTGCCCACACCGTGACATTGGGAACAATTCTCGATGCGCCGGATCTCGATTTCCTTCTCGCATCCGAAAGCCGCCTGTTCAAAGGTGATGGTGAGGTTATAGCGAAGGTCAGCGCCCCGCTGTGGGCCGCGTCTGGTGGCTGTGGTCGCGCCGCCGAAAAAGGCATCAAAGATATCGCCGAAGCCACGGAAGATATCGAAGCCCTCAAAGCCTTTACCATAGCCATCACCAACATGCCCGAAACGGTCGTAGGTTTCCCTCCTCTCGGGGTCGGAGAGTACCTCGTAGGCCTCATTAATCTCCTTGAACCTCTCCGCGGCCTCATCCTCCCGGTTGTGGTCGGGGTGGTACTGGAAGGCAAGCTTGCGGAAGGCCCGCTTTATCTTCTCATCAGAGGCAGATCGCTCCACCCCCAAAACTTCATAATAGTCTCGTTTTATAGCCATATTTCAAATTCCAAGGACGAAGGTTAACATTTTATTATATTTCACCTGTTGCTTTATTACAAGTCATGTTCCTCTAGTCTGGTTCAGATAGACGGGTGTCACGTGGGATCGTGGATTTCGCCTTTTATCATCACCATGATCTCTACGGTGAAACAACCTTGGAGACGTTTAGAGGAGAAGACATCCACGCCATACTGTAGGTTCAAATAGGTAGACGCTTTATAGAGGGCAAGGTATGGGCTTATGGGTAGGTTGGAGCATCCGCTCCAACAATTCGTGGGTTTCACAAGGCAAGAATTATAAAGGGGTTTCCAGAGGGGAATCCCCTCTGGCAGGGGTTTGGGGGTATCCCCCAAAACTACATACCAGGGAGAGCGGGTAGGAAATAGACAATTTGTCATTGAGAGCCGGAAGTGTGGCAATCCCCACGTAGCATGACAGAACAACACTGAGACCCAATACCCGCCGCGTGGACTCGATCCGCCGGGTGGGCTGGCCGACGTCGGCCAGCCTACCCATTTTCATGCTGAACTCGTTTCAGCATCTCGATCATGAGGTTCCGAAACAAGTTCGGAACGACAGGGAGGGGGCGAACCACACTGTCATTGCTTGGCAATCCCCACGTATCATGACAGAACACCACTGAGATTGCTTCGTCGCTCACGCTCCTCGCAATCCAACATGCCGCTCGCCAGCGGCACCACGGAGGATGAGAATGTTGCATGTTCGCACCAGCTTTGTCTCTCAGTACTAAGGAAGCAGGAACCCTGAGACCGGTCGTCCTGGATTCCCGCCTGCGCGGGAATGACGTGGGCGTAGAGTTCATCCAGACATAGCAGGGTATTATCGTGGCAATGACAGGTAAAACGGGCTAGTGGTGATGTATCACTTATCACTTGAACCAGCACATCGTCTTGACAAAGGAAAAGAAAAGGTAGTAAATTAGTATCATTAGCACTCTCGGGTTGCGAGTGCTAATCAATGAGTAGCCATGTTATCGGAGCGGAAGGAGCATATACTCAGGATTATCGTTGGTGAATATATCTCGCTGGCGAGCCCGGTGGGTTCGGAGGCTATCGCCCGCCGCTATGGGCTTGGGCTGAGCGCCGCCACGATCCGCAACGAGATGGCACGCCTCGAGGAGGATGGCTATATTATCCGGCCCCATATTTCAGGGGGAGGCATCCCTTCAGATAGGGGCTATCGCTACTATGTGGAGTCTATGGTTCAGGAGGAGGTTCCCCTGGAGGAGCAGCGGATGCTCTCACATCTCTTCCTCCAGGTGGAGCGGGAGCTGGCGGAGTGGAACCGTCTGGCTGCGGCCCTGCTGGCGCGCATGGTTCACAATGTGGCGATTGTTACCTCCCCTAAGGCAGCGGCGTCCCGGGTTAAGCACCTGGAGCTGGTGGCGCTTCAGGAGTCCCTCGCGCTGCTCATCCTACTCTTTCAACAGGCGAAGCTCAGGCAGCAGCTAGTAGCCTTTGATGAGGTGATATCGCAGGGGGAGCTTGGCGCTATTTCCCGTAAACTAAACGCCCTGTTCCAGGGTTTGACCAGGTCTCAGGTCCTGGCCAGGAGTGAGGGGCTTTCCCCGATTGAGGAGCAGGTTAAAAATGCTGTCGTGCAGATCATGGCGGGGGAGGATGAGCGGAAGTATGAGGAGCCCTATATCGAGGGGCTACGCCACATATTGACCCAGCCGGAGTTCGCCCACGCCCAGAATATGCTGTGCCTCATGGAAGTGCTGGAAAGCAGGGATATGGTCAGGTACCTGCTCCCCGAGATGCTCGTTGAGGGTGGTGTCCGGGTGATTATTGGAGCGGAGAATCGCGAGGACGCAATGAAGGAGTGCAGTATGGTGGTCACCCGGTATGGCGTCCCAGGCGAGGTTAATGGTGTCCTTGGCGTGATCGGCCCCAGGCGGATGCCGTACGGCAGGGCGATCTCCTCGGTGCGCTACATGGGTTCACTAATGAGCGACCTCGTCGCTGAGTTATATACTGGGCCAGGGAGGCAATAGCCCGTGGCGGAGTGGGATGGGTGTGGGGCGGGCAAATAAACAGGGGTGTTACCATGGATGAGAGAGACCCTAGCGCTGAGGAAGTGACCCCGGTGGTTGAGGAAGGGGCAAAGCGAAAAGGGGATGTGGCGTCGTTGAAAAAGGCGCTCGCTGAGGAGCGGGCCAAGGCAGAGAGCTATCTGGCCAATTGGCAACGGGCCCAGGCGGACTTTGTAAATTTCAAGAGACGCACCGAGCAGGAGCGAAACGAGGTGGTCATGCTTGCCAGTGCCACACTTATGCTGAGCCTGCTTCCTGTGCTCGATGACCTGGAGCGGGCTCTGGAGAGCGTCTCGGAGAAGCTTAGCGGGTTCACCTGGGTCGATGGCATTGCGCTTATCTATCGCAAGCTCAAAGCGACCCTGGAGGGTCATGGGCTCAGTGAGATCAAGGCCCTTGGCGAGCCCTTCGATCCCAACTGTCATGAGGCGGCGCTCTATGGTGAGGGGGAGGAGGGGAAGGTTATCGAGGAGTTGCAGAAGGGCTATAGGCTTCATGATCGGGTGCTGCGCCCCTCTATGGTGAAGGTGGGCAGGGGGCAGGGAGAGAAGGACGAAACATCTCAGGAAGAAGTACAGGAGGAGAACAATGGGTAAAGTAATCGGCATCGACCTGGGAACGACGAATAGCTGTGCTGCGGTGATGGAGGCCGGCGAACCCACAGTCATCCCCAGTGCGGAAGGGGGTCGCATCACCCCATCTATAGTGGCGGTAAGTAAGAGCGGGGAGCGGCTGACGGGGCAGGTCGCGAAGCGACAGGCAATCACTAACCCTGATAATACCATTTTCAGCATCAAGCGCCTCATGGGGAGGAAGTTCAAAGAGGAGACGGTGGAGTATGACAAGAAGCTCTTGCCGTATAAGATAAGCGAAGCCCCCAATGGCGATGCTAAGGTGGTCATGGGGGATAAGGAGTACAGCCCCGCGGAGATCTCGGCAATGGTCTTGCAGAAGATAAAGACGGATGCCGAGGCCTACCTTGGGGATAAGGTAACCGAAGCGGTGATCACCGTGCCTGCCTATTTTAACGATAGCCAGCGCCAGGCAACCAAGGACGCGGGCAAGATTGCCGGGCTTGAGGTTCTCAGGATCATCAACGAGCCCACTGCGGCATCATTAGCCTATGGTCTGGATAAGAAGAAAGATGAGACCATTGCCGTATACGACCTGGGCGGTGGCACTTTTGATATCTCCATTCTGGAGCTGGGCGAAGGCACCTTTCAGGTGAAGTCGAGCAAAGGTGACACCCACCTTGGCGGCGATGACTTCGACCAGCGGGTCACAAATTGGCTGTGCGACGAGTTCAAGAGAGACCAGGGGATTGACCTGCGGCAGGATCGCATGGCGCTGCAACGGCTCAAGGAAGCGGCGGAGAAGGCGAAGTGTGAACTCTCCACGGTGCAGCAGACGGATGTCAACCTCCCCTTTATCACCGCAGACGCCAGTGGCCCCAAGCATCTCAATATCACCCTTACCCGGGCCAAGCTGGAGCAATTGGTGGGCGACCTGGTGGAGCAGACCATTGGTCCCTGTCAGCAGGCGCTCTCCGACGCCGGTATTAAGTCGGCTCAGGTCGATGAGGTAGTCCTGGTAGGCGGGCAGATACGCATGCCCTTGGTTCAGGAAAAGGTGAAGCAGTTCTTCGGCAGGGAGCCCTCCAAGGGAGTTGACCCCGATGAAGTGGTGGCCGTGGGGGCGGCAATTCAGGCAGGGGTGCTTAAGGGGGAGGTTAGTGATGTGCTCTTGCTGGATGTCACCCCGCTCACCCTGGGCATCGAGACTCTTGGCGGGGTGATGACCACACTCATCACCCGAAATACTACCATCCCCACAGCGAAGAGTCAGATCTTCTCCACCGCAGCCGATAACCAGCCCAGCGTGGAAATCCATGTGCTTCAGGGGGAGCGTGCCATGGCTGCTGACAATAAGACGCTGGGGCGGTTTATGCTCGATGGCATTGTCCCCTCTCCCCGGGGCATGCCTCAGATCGAGGTTACCTTCGACATCGATGCCAATGGCATTGTGAGCGTTAAGGCCCAGGATAAAGGGACGGGCAAGGAGCAGAAGATCGTAATTACTGCCTCCAGCGGGCTCTCCAAGGAGGAGGTGGAACGGATGCAGCGGGATGCGGAGGCGTATGCTGCGGATGATGCCAAGCGCCGCGAGGAGGTGGAGACCAGAAACGCCGCCGATACCCTGGCCTATACCGCGGAAAAGACGCTTCGGGAGCAAGGGGATAAGGTGCCTGCAGACCTCAAGCAGCAGACCGAGGAGAAGATTGCCAAGGTACGCTCAGCACTTCAAGGGAGCGATATAGCTGAGGTGCAGCGCACCATGCAGGAGCTATCCGGGGCGTTGCAGCAGGTGGGCGCCGCTGTATATCAAGCGCCGCCTGGTGCGGAGGCGCCCCCCGGCGAGGAGGAGCCACCAAAGACCGATGAAGGGACTGTGGAGGGTGAGTTCCGCGAGGTTTAGGGAGCGCTAGTTTGAAGAGAGAGGGCGGGGGTCTATCCTCCGCCTTTTTCGTTCAGAGCGATAGGTGGGATTCCCCATCATGGGAGTGAGGACAGGAGGTTGACCCATTACTGCCACTTTGCTATACTTTCAGAAGTTATATTTCGAACTTTACGGTTGCAAAAGAAATTGGGGCGACTTTGAAAAAACCCGATTTTCTCTAATTAAGGCTTGTATAGGGCGATAGGGGATTAAATATTGCACGCGCGGATCACAGGGTGGGGGAAGTATCTGCCACAGCGGGTGCTCACCAATAAAGACCTGGAGAAGATGGTGGACACCTCGGATGAGTGGATCGTGACCCGCACCGGGATCAGGGAACGGCGCATCGTAGGTGATGACGAAGCGACGTCGACCATGGCGGTAGCGGCGGGGCGGGGGGCCCTCGAGGTTGCCGGGCTTTCGCCAGGCCTGCTCGACATGGTAATCGTGGCCACCAATAGCCCGGATAGGATGATGCCGGCCTCCGCCGCCCTGGTACAGCATGCCCTGGGCGCCAAGAATGCTGCTGCCTTCGATGTCGTTGGCGCGTGCAGCGGTTTTATCTATGCCCTGGTTACCGCTTATCAGTTCATTGCCGCAGGCGCTTACGAGAATATACTGGTGGTGGCCAGCGAGGCGATAAGCCGTGCAATGAACTGGGAGGACCGCTCAACCTCTGTGCTTTTTGGCGATGGCGCCGGGGCCGCAGTGGTGCAGGCAAACGAGCATGCCACAGACATGCTCAGCTTTGTGCTGGGCAATGACGGCTCGGGTGCCGACCTGCTTTACATCCCCCACCCTTGCGGCATGCCGACCAATGTGAGTAACGATAGGCGCTACTATATGATTATGGAGGGGAGGGCGGTATTCAAGTTTGCGGTTACTGCTATGGTTGAAGCCTCCAAGCAGGTGATCGATGGCGCCGGCCTCAATATAGCGGACATCGATCTCTTCATCCCCCATCAGGCAAACAGCCGCATTACACAGGCGGCGATAAAGGCACTGGATATTCCCAGCGATAAGGTTTTCGTTAATCTCGATCGCTATGGCAACCTTTCAGCGGCATCGCCCGCCGTTGCCCTTTGCGAAGCGGTGGAGCAACGGAGGCTTAAAGAGGGCGACCTGGTGGTTCTCGTTGCCTTTGGTGCCGGCCTATCCTGGGCCGCTATGGTGCTGCGCTGGCAGCCCGGGGCTTAAGAGGAGAGAAGACAAAGGGGTTAGCACTCACGCGAGCAAGTAGTTAGAGATAGGGGAAATTAGGAAAAGGAGATTGAAGGTATGGTAACTGCGGTAGATCGGTATGTACATTGGCGCTATGCGGCATTTAGGTGGCGGTATGAGTTGAGCGTGATGCAAAAAATCGGGTTGGCACTGGTTTTTGCTGGCATCACGGGGCTTGTGGCACAGATAAGGATCCCATTTGAGCTGGTGCCGATAACAGGGCAGACCTTTGCTGTGCTGCTTGCTGGTGCACTTCTTGGCAGGCGGTGGGGAGGGGCTAGCTTAGCCTTCTATGTCGGGCTTGGCGCTGCTGGTGTCCCTTGGTTTTATGGCTGGTCAGGGGGGATCGGACACTTCACTGGGGCTACCATGGGGTACCTCATGGGCTTCGTCCTAGCCGCCTTGTTCGTGGGTTTCTTTGTCGACCGCTACATTAACTCCAGGAAATTCCTCCCTATGCTCGGTCTGATGCTCTTCGCCACCTTTGTCTTGATATATGGGCCGGGATTGCTCTGGCTAAATACCTTTATGCCAGGGGGGATCTTTAGTTATTCACTTTGGTGGTCCGGCATGCTCATTTTTATACCCGGCGATGTAATAAAGGCTGTAGCCGCAGCTGCGGTGGTCAAGGTTATCGCGCCAAAGGAAGCCTACAATGGCGAGGTAGATAAAGGAAGGGTTTGGCGGCGCGTCCCCTAACATGGAAATCACCTGGCTGGGTCATTCTTGCTTCAGGGTTAAGGGGAAGGAGGCCACCCTGCTTGCCGACCCCTATGACGAGAGTATTGGCTACTCGCTGGGAAAGCCCAGGGCAAATATCGTCACCTCCAGTCACCCCCATCCCGGCCATGGCTTCACCTCGGGGGTTGGTGGTGAACCGAGGATTGTTCGTGGCCCCGGTGAATACGAGATCTCGGGCGTTTTTATCACCGGGATAGGCACCTTCCACGATGCTGAGGAGGGGAGAGAGAGGGGGAAGAACACAATCTACCTCATCGAGATGGAGGATATGACGCTGTGCCATCTCGGTGACCTGGGGCATCCCCTCTCCACGGAGCAAGTGGCGCAGATAGCTAGCGTGGAGGTGCTGCTGGTGCCTGTTGGTGGGTTTTCCACTATTGACGCCGCCACCGCCGCAGAGACAGTGAGGCTGCTTCAGCCCAGGATTGTCATCCCCATGCATTTTCAAACTGAGGTGCTACGCTTCCAGTTGGCGCCGGTGGACCGTTTCCTCAGGGAAATGGGGATAAAGGCGGGGTTATCAGCCCAGCCCAGGCTGTCCATAACCAAGGCGGGCTTGTCCGAGGAGACCCAGGTGGTGGTTTTAGATTACCGAAGCTAGATGTTCTGTGACGCTGGGCTAAAAAGAAAAGCCCCCCGATAAAATCGGGGGGCTTTTTTAATCTAGGTCTTGGCGCTTAGACCGCCCGTCTCGTTCTCACGATGAGCACGATCACCGCAATCAGTAGTATGGCGCTAATGGCGATCACCACCCAGACCCATGCCGGGGTTGGTGCCGCCTCAGCGGGAGTCGGTTCCGCGATAGTGGTGAAGGTGCCGATATCGCTCCAGGGCGATTCGGAGGTTGCGCTCAGAGCCCTTACCTTCCAGCAGTAGTCAGTGCCATACTCCAGGTCTGTGGTAATCGCATATACTGTAACAGTACCCAGTGCTGCGGTGCCGGTCTTATCGACCACCAGGTTACCCCAGTCGCAGTCCTCGGCGACTATCAATTCGTAGTTGATGGTGTCGATGAGACCGCTCCACTCGAGGACCGGCTGCAATACCACATCTTCCTGTCCAGCCTCCGGATTTTCCAGGATTGGTCTGGCTGCACCAGGACCGAGAGGTGTGTTGAAGCTCCAGGTCTCAGACCACTGGCTCAGCAGCGGTGCTCCCACGGGGTTCGCCGCTACTCTGACTCTCCAGTAGTAGGTTGTGTCCAGCCAGAGCTCGACATCCACCACCTGGCCCGCGGTGTAGCCGCTGGCCGCAGCAATTACGGTGAGCATGGCCTCGTCCAGGGCCACTTGATACTGGTAGCTCGAGGCGCCGATCTTCCCTTGCCAGGAGAGCACCACTCTGGCCAATCCCTCTCTCTCAAGGATGTCGCCCGAGGTAGTGCCATCGGTCGGCGTGGCCGGAATCACCTTGCCGGTCAGGGTATC
>DAOWEF010000039.1 GCA_030638665.1 Dehalococcoidia bacterium | reverse complement strand
TCGCCTTCTTGCTCTTCTACGATCGTTGGCGAAATTTCGGGTCGTTTTTTTCCATTTTTGAAGCCTTCCGGCTTAAGTTCTAACCATGGCTATCATAGCATATTGTGGATAATGGCTCTAGGTCCAGTATTTCTCCCATATATTTTCCTACCCACTACTACCCGCCCACCCTGAGATGTATTTAAAACATTGGGTAGCCTAGAGCATCTGCTCTAGGCGTTGTTGGAGCGGATGCTCCAACCTACCCATAATCCCATACCCCTCTGGACTCCCCTTTTCACATTCGCAAGAGTCTCCTATTTATCCAAACTATATTAGTTCTATTCTAGCTCTAGGGTGTGCGTTTCTCCGTTATGGGCGATTGTTGGCTTAGGTCACTGCTGTAATTACAACGCCATATCCCCGGGGGAGGTGTAGTCGAGCATCGAGATATGCGGTAGAATGAGAGTGTGATCGTTGGTACCATAGAGATATTGGTCTTAACCGCCTAAATTTGGGTAGCAGCGAGTCCTTTTAGAAAGCATTAGAGAAAGGGCGAAAAAGCGAAAATGTTTTATATCCTGTTCGGTCCCGATGAGTTCTCGCTCCGGGAGGAGCTGGAGCGGATCAAGGACGGCCTGGGTGACCGGGAGTCCCTGGCATCCAATACCACGATCTTTGAGGGGAAACAGGTGAGCTTGAATCAGCTCATGGATGCCTGCATAGCGCTGCCCTTTCTGGGCTCCCACCGTCTCATCATCGTAGAAGGGCTGCTCGTGCGCTTTGAGGGTGATAGGGTGGAGCTCAAAAAGGGGGGTGGGGAGGAGTGGGGTGAGTTCGAAAAGAGGGTTGGCGGCATGCCCCCGAGCACGGCGCTCATCCTAATCGATGGTCAGCTGAAGAAGGGTAACGCGCTGCTCAAAGGGCTGGCGCCTTTGGCCTCAGTGAAGGAGTTCCCGCTGCTCAAGGGGGCAGCGCTAGGGGGATGGATCCGGGGGCGCGTGAAGGAGGGACAGGGCACGATCTCCCCTGAGGCAGTGAGGATGCTTGCCTCGCTGGTGGGGGAGAACCTGTGGGTGTTGGCCAGCGAAATTGAGAAGCTGCTCCTCTACACCGCGGGGCGACGCATCGACGAGGGGGATGTAAAGGAGGTAGTGAGCTACGCTCGGGAGGCCAATGTTTTCACTATGGTAGATGCCCTTATCGAGGGCCGGGCGGCAAGGGCGGCGCCACTGTTGCACCAGTTGCTTCAGGAGGGGGACACCGCGCCCTATCTTTTGGTGATGATCACCAGACAGCTTCGCCTGTTAGTTCAGTCAAAGGAGCTTAGCCTGCAGGGTTTCTCTGCTGCTGAGGTTAAGGCTCGGTTGGACCTGACCTCGGATTACGTCCTGAATAAGGCGCTGGAACAGGGCCGGCGCTATTCCATGGAGCGGCTGGAACAGGTTTACCGCAAGCTCCTGGAGACTGACCTATCGATAAAGAGAGGGTTATGGAGGGGCGAGCTGGCCCTCGACCTCCTCGTCGCTGATCTATGCGCCTAATTTCGCCCTGAGCCTGCCCGTCTTTTCATTTTGGTTTAGCGCTCAGCCTCTTAGTGGTAGAGATTCTCCTTGATTTCGCTGGAGTTTGCCACCCTGAATCTCCCCGCTTTGAGTTCTGCGATTAGCTCCTGAAGGGTGGTAAGTTTCCGCTCGAAAAAGGTGGCGGCGCGACCGATGTCTTTGGCCTCATGGGCATCGCTGCCGCCCATGCCCCTCAGCTTTAATCGCTCAGCGAGCTCCGCTGAGAAGGCGTTCTGCCTCTCCGAACCCCGGGCGTTGAACACCTCTACAGCGTCCACCATCCGGTAAATGGGGTTTTGGCAGGCGCGGTTGAGCTCTCTATAGTATCGTTTGTTCTCAGGGTCTTCACTTTTGAGTATCTTGCGGCGGTAGGGGTGTGCCACGATCACCGCAGCGCCCGCCTTATCCACTATCTCCTTGACGAAGGCGGCTCGGCTCATGCCCAGGATCCACTTTTTAAGCCCGAAGACAAGCAGGTGCTCCTCCTCGGTGTTTATCTCCACCCCGGGCAGGATGAGAAAATCGTGTTTGCGGCACAATGCCGCGATGTCATCATCGCTCCAGAAAGCGTCGTGCTCAGTGAGGCAAATAGCATCGAGGCCGGCGCGCTTAGCGTGTGCGATCAGCTCGTCTGTTGCCAGCTCGCTGTCGTCAGACAGGGGTAGGGTATGCGTATGCAGGTCGATGAGCATATTTTAAACTTTTCGATGTTATTAGGTTGGTTAGTGTTTAGATCTCTCTGGCGATGCGGAACCCATCCTCGATGGCCTGGACAATTCTCTGAGCCTCGGTGCAGTCCCCTATGCAGTGGCAATCAGTGACCCTTCCCTCCAGCCTTCGGGCAAGCTCATTTTGGGGCACCAGCCCCACCGCAAGCACCACGTTGTCCGCGGCGAAGAACTCCGCGGCTCCATCCCGGCTCACCACCACCCCCTTATCGGTGATCTCATCCACCTTGGCCTTGGTCTCCATAGCGATACCGGCGTTTCTCAGTCGCTGCATAATCACCCATCGGGTGGTCATCCCTATATCGGCTCCTATTCGCTCCAGCATCTCCAGAATGGTTACCCGTTTGCCCTTCTCCGCTAGGTACTCAGCGGTTTCACAGCCGATCATCCCACCCCCAACAATCACTACTCGCTCCCCAACCTCTCTCTCACCTCCGAGCACCTGCAGAGCGGTAACCACATTTCCCCCGTTTACCCCGGGGATGTCGGGGATGAGCGGTGTGGCGCCAGTCGCAACGATAACTACCTCCGGCTTCTCCTCGGCGATGGCCTTTTCGCTCACTTCCCGGTTAAGCCTGATTTGGGCACCGCTCTTTTTAAGCCGGGTCTCTAGATAATTGGTCAGATTGCTGAGCTCCCATTTATATGAGGGAACTGCCGCCAGGAGAAGGTTGCCGCCCAGTCGGTCCCCCTTTTCAAAGAGGGTGACCTGGTGTCCCCGTTCTGCCGCCCCCGCGGCAGCCTCCATGCCTGCAGGGCCGCCGCCGATGACAAACACCTTCTTCGGCGTTTTCGCGGTCACGCTGGTGTATTCCGCCTCCTTGCCTACCTGGGGATTCACCGCGCAGGCGAGTGGCGCGCCCAACATGACCACGTCCAGACAGTGCCCACAAGCAATACATGGCCTGATCTCGTCAAAGCTCCCCTCTCTGGCCTTGTTGGGAAGCTCCGGGTCGACGATGAGTGCACGCCCCATGCCAATG
>DAOWEF010000007.1 GCA_030638665.1 Dehalococcoidia bacterium | reverse complement strand
TATGAGTGAGACTCGTCTGAAGATTTTACAATATATTACCGGCATAGGGCTCTTCTTACTTGTAGGTACGCATCTAATAGTCTCTCATCTGAGCGGTGGTGAGCCCACGGCCTGGGAATCGATTGCCGGGAGAGCGTCCAGTTCCTTCTGGCTTGCATTTTATGTCCTTCTCCTTATCTTCGGACTGTACCACGGGCTCCATGGATTGCGAACGATCATTATAGAGTCTATCCCCAGGCTTCCAGCCAAGGTCGTTGACTGGACGTTGGTGACTGCAGGAATAGCGATTTTTAGCTATGCTGCCTATATTCCCATAAGTGCTTTTTAGGTTTTTTCTAAAACTTGAGAAATTAAATATAACAGGGGCTGAGGAGCAACGTATGCAAGAGTTAACCTTAAAGGTCCAGAGGTACCTTCCGGGTAAAGATAAGAGACCCTATATACAGGAGTTTACCGTTCCGCTGCGCAAGGGGATGACGGTGCTGGAGGGCCTCATCTACATCAAGGAGAACATAGATAACACCCTCTCATTCCGCAGCTCGTGTCGCATGGGCATCTGTGGTTCCTGCGGTATGCTCATCAACAATTTCCCCATGCTCGCCTGTCATACGCCGGTCGAGGAACTGGGCATGGACAGGATAGAGGTAAGGTCTCTGCCCAACTTCACGGTTATCAGGGATCTGGTAGCCGATCTCGACCCACTCTTCGAGAAGCACAGGTCGATAAAGCCCTACATAGTAGATAGCGAGGAGATCGAGGAGCCGACAGCCGAGTTCCTCCAATCCGAAGAGGAGTTGGAGAGCTATATGCAGTTTGCATACTGCGTGAAGTGCGGGCTGTGCATGGCAGCCTGCCCCACGGTGGCCACCGACGCCCTCTTTCTGGGCCCTCAGCCGCTGGGACAGGCCTACAGGTACTGCACCGACCGCAGGGACTCCGGAGCCAAAGAGAGGTTTCGCCAGGCCGACTCTCGTCATGGGGTATGGCTCTGCCACCTCGCCGGCGCCTGCTCGGAGGCCTGCCCCAGAGGGGTCGACCCCGCATTGGCGATACAGCTTCTTAAGAGAGCCATGATTTTCGACAGCCTACGGCTAAGCAAGAAGAAGAAACCTGCCTCTATAGCTGAGGAACCAAAAGAGAGCAAGCTAAAAATAGCTGTACCCGAGTTCACTGTAAAATAACCATGGGATCGAGCTGAAGTTTAATCTGACTGGAGGATTTAATGCAGGAGATCACATCGCCAATAAACGCTGATGTTATAGAGGATCTCCGGGCCGGGGACCAGGTTCTCATCAGCGGGGTCATCTATACCGCCCGTGATGCCGCCCATAAGAGGCTCACTGAAGCTCTAGATCGCGGCGAGGAGCCGCCCTTCGACTTCCGCGGTCAGACCATTTATTATATGGGTCCCTCCCCGGCAAAGCCGGGGCAGGTTATCGGTGCTGCGGGACCCACCACCAGCGGGCGCATGGACACGTATTCCCCTGGCCTCATCGCCTCAGGGCTCAAGGGCATGATCGGAAAGGGCAGCCGCTCCCCGGAGGTAAAGCAGGCCATTGAGAAGCACAAAGCGGTTTACTTCGCTGCCATCGGGGGGGCTGGTGCCCTCATCGCCAGGTCGATAAAGAAGGCGGAGGTGGTGGCCTACGAGGATCTGGGGGCTGAGGCGATCATGCGCCTTGAGGTAGAGGACTTCCCCGCCACTGTAGTGAACGATGCCCGCGGGGGGGATTTATATGAGGAGGGGATGGCCAAGTACCGAAGAAAAGCGGGAGAGACAAAAGGTGACGAGCTTTAAAGGAGCTGGCAAGAATAGGGTTACCCGTGCTATTCTGATGTTGTTGTTCCTTGCAATAATAATTGCTCTAATAATTATGCCCCTAGCAACTATTTTTTAGTATAATTTTATGCTGGCATCTTAATGCCATGGCCCCTTTTGTGAATACGCTCAGCCTGTTATGAAGCCTTATCTGGAGGACAAATGGAGCTGAAGGTTGACCTGGAGTGGGGTGATGAGGGGGTCGTCCCGGAAACGGTTCATCCCGATACCGCCTTTATCTTTGACAGGATGGCTGAGATAATCCAGGAAATGATTGTCCCCCATAGCGGGGAGAGAGTCCTGGATGTCGGATGTGGCCGGGCAGCGGATGTCCTGGAGCTAGGCAAACAGGGTGTCAAGGCAATAGGTATCGACTGCTCCGATAAGATGATGAGGGCGGCTAAAAGCCATCTCAGCGACAGCGAGGTCGCCCTGGTGCGTGGGATCGGAGAGGCGCTTCCCTTTAAAAAGCGCTCTCTGGATAAGATCATATGCAAAGGTGCCTTGGACCACTTCGCCGATCCGCTAAAAACGATGGCGGATATGTCTCAGGCGCTTAAGCCGGAGGGCGCCGCAATAATTGCCATCGCCAACTTCGAAAGCCTTAGCTGCCGGCTGGGGAGGAACTGGTTCCTCATCGTTAAAAGGCTTTACCGCAAACAGGGTGACATCCATCCCTGGATACCTCCTGCCGACCACAACTACAGGTTCGACTGCCCGATACTGAAAAAGACGGTTGCGGATGATTTCGAAATAGAAAAAATAAGAGGCATGTCCATGCTCTGGACTGCCCCTTACTGGGGAAAGTTTCTCTCCCTGCTGCCCCGTTGGACCTCGTCAGCCATCCTGGCATTGCTCGATAAGATCGCCTGCCGGCTCCCTTCGCTGAGCGATGTAATCATTATCAAGCTTACCCCAAGGGGCGATCAGGCCTGCGGACCTTTTCATATAAATCGATAATCTGTCTTGCGGTCTGCTCCCAGGAGAAGCACCGTGTCACCCTCCTCCTCCCCTCACCACCCAGCCTGCGGCGCAACGGTTCATCATCCAGGAGCCGCTTGATTGCCTTAGCCAGAGCGTGAGGATCTTGCGGGGGCACCAGAATACCGCTTTTCCCATCCTCCACCACCTCAGGGAGCGCACCTGCCCTGGCAGCGATCACCGGAACCTCGCAGGCCATAGCCTCCGCAGCGGGAAGACCAAACCCTTCGTAAACTGAGGGGGTGATGGCGATCTGGGCTGCGGAATACTCTCTCACCAGCTCCTCCGTGGTTACCCTCCCGGTAAAGGTAACCAAATCCTCAAGCCCATACTTCCTGATCAAGTCGAGGGCGAAGCCATCACCGTGGTTCACTTCGTCCACAAGAGTCAATTTCAGTGCTACATTATCCCTCTTCAGTAGCTGCAACGCCTGAAGTAGGAAAAGGATGCCCTTCTTGCGGTCGCTCGTTCTGCCGACCACGATGAGGCGGCCCAACCCCTTTTCTAACGCCACACCAAGCCCATCCACATTTCGGAACAAATCGGTATCGATGCCGGGGTAAACCATCCTTATTTTGTGCTCAGGTATCTTGAATTCCTGGCTAACCTCAAGCGCCGAGCTCTTCGAGTCCGTGACGACCATATCCAGATGTCGGGCGACAATCCCTTGCATCAGCGGGGGATAGAGAAGGAGCTGCCTGAGCTTCTTCCAAACGCTTGTTTCCTGGGCAAGGTTAGCCCTAGTATCAATGGGCAGGGGGTGATGAATGGTGGCGACTACTGGAATCTGCAAAGTCTTAATCAGCAGCAGCCCATAGGCCAGGCATTGGTTATCGTGAATGACATCGTAGCGATGCGTGGAGAGAAGCTCCCTTATTTTGAGATGGGCTTTAAGGCTGAAGGTGAGCATTTCTGGGAACATGCCCAGCTTATTCCCGGCGAACTCGCAGATGTTAAACGGGGTCAGCAAATGGAATGGTTTTTCATGGAACAGGGGGCTTTTCCCATCATACCTGCGATCGTAGAGGTTCAGGCTTTCCAGATAGTGCACCCTGACTCCTTCAGGAACATCGGGATAGGGCGGGCCGACGATTATGTCAACCTCATGACCCAGCCGGCGAAGCTCGCGAGACAGGTAATAGAGGTAGATCCCCTGACCGCCACAGTATTTATTCCCCCGATAGCACAGGAGACATATTTTCACCCCTATCTCCTCCTGTTATACTAAATCTTTCTGGTATAGATGGCTATGCTCTTAGGAAAGAAGAAGTTTAAGATGCGTTCCACCCACGAAACAAACCTGGATTTGGTGACTATCTGCAGCTCAAGGAACCGGTTATAGATCGCGGGAATCGTTGCCTCGTCATTTCTTACCCTGAAGATGCAGCGCAGGAGCCAGTAGATAGAATGGAAAGCGTGCTCATAGCGGATGGCATAGACCGCCAGATTATGGCGGCGCAGGGCCTTCACCAGACCCTGGGCGGTAAATATCCTGATATGGCCCCCGGGGTTATTATGATAGTCATCGCTCAGTGCCCAGTAGAGCATCTCTGTAAGACAGGTGGGTACCGTGACTGCTAGCAAACCGCCAGGTTTAAGAACCCTCACCAGCTCCCCGATACCCCGGTCTTCATCTGCCACGTGCTCCAGGACCTCGGAGCAGATTATCTTATCGAAGGAGGCGTCACCGAAGGGCAGATTCAGGGCATCGCCACAAAGCGCGTTCCAGTTCCCATTGGACCCGCTCTGTTGATCCATATGGTCCATCACATACTTAGCCTTCCTCAGGTTCAAATCATCGAGGTCCAGGGCACACACCATGCAATGATTGCGGCGGCACGCTTCCCAGCTATGCCTTCCCTCGCCACATCCCACATCCAGAAATTTATCGCCATTATTTATCTTGAAGAGATCGAAGTTGACAGTAAGCACTAAAGGACCTCCCGATATACCTCCAGGGTCTTCCTTGCTGCCTCTTCCCAGGTGAAGTGTCGTTCCACCCTTTCCCTCCCCTCTTCTCCCATCGCCTGGCGCAAGGGCTCGTCGGAAAGAAGGCGCTTGAGCGCCCCGGCCAGGGCATAGTGATCTCGTGGCGGCACCAAGATGCCACATTTCCCATCCTCCACCACCTCAGGGAGTGCTCCCGCCGTGGTGGCGACCACAGGAAGGCCACAGGCCATAGCTTCCGCGGCGGGAATACAAAAGCCCTCATACAAGGAGGGGACCACCGCTACCTCGGCCCTGGCATAGCACCCAACCAGTTCCTCCACACTCACTCTCCCGGTGAATTCGACGCTACCATCGAGCCCGAATCTCTCCACCAGAACCGGGGTATACTCGTTATCAGGGGCCCCACGGTCTACTATAGTGAGTTTCACATCCATCTCTTCACGGAGTAGCTGAAGGGCGTGAAGCAGGTATACGACCCCCTTTTTACGATCCTGGGTGTTGGCGACGACGAGGAGGCGACCTGGCTCCTTCCGCTTGCTATCCGACCCCCGAAACATCCCGGTATCGATGCCATTGTGAACCACCCTTATCTTTTCCCGAGGAACCTTGAAGGCGTTCCTGGTCTCCTCCGCAGCGCTCTCTGAGACCGTGATCACCCGATCCATCCTCCTGGTCACTAGGTGCTGCATTATGAATGGGTAGAACATTATCCGGCCGAATCTCTCCCACGCCCTGTCTATATAAGCAATATCGGTCTTTCTATCGATGGGCAGGGGGTGGTGCACTGTGGCCACGATGGGGATTTTAAAGGCCTTCATTAGCAGTATGCCATAGCCCAGGGTCTGATTGTCATGAATGATGTCGAAGCGGTAATGGCGGAGGAGCTGGCGTAATTTCTGGTAGGCCCTGAAGCTGAATGAGAACATCTCGGGGAACATCCCCAGCCTGATCGCCGCCAACTCGTAGAGGTTGAGCGGGGTGAAAACCTGGAAGGGATCTTTCTTAGGGAATCCGAACTCAAAGAGGTTCAGGTTTTCTACCCGGTGTTCTGTGATCCCCTCAGCAACATTGGGATAAGGAGGACCGACAATTACATGAACCTCATGCCCTAATTTCAGGAGCTCTCGGGACAGGTAATAAAGGTAAACCCCCTGACCCCCACTGTACATATTCCCCCTATTGCAAAGGAGGCAAATCCTCATGCTTCGCTCTTCCCCAGGTGCAGAGATAGGGCAAAAAGGCCGGCGATGCTCTTGGCATCCCGGAGCTCACCAGATGTAATCAGGCTACGAACCTGTTTTAAAGGGATAGGTACCACCTCGATAATCTCATCCTCCTGGGCCCGGCTCGGGCCAGGCTCAAGCTCAGTGGCGAGGAAGAGGTGCAGAAACTCAGTGGAGTATCCCGGGCTACTGTAGAACCCGCCAAGCCGCTCCATCCTCCCGGCGACATACCCGATTTCCTCCTCAAGCTCCCTGAGGGCACCCTGGAGAGGCTCCTCACCGGGTTCAATGCCACCGGCAGGTATCTCCAAAAGCTCCCGCGCCACAGCGTGGCGAAATTGGCGCACCAGGATGACATTATCCTCCGCGTCGATTGCCACAATGGCGACGCAATCTGGGTGCTTCACCACCACCCTTGTGGTCTCCCTGCCCCCAGGCAGCACCACCTTATCGACGCGAAGGTTCACCCGACGCCCCCCATATATTTGCCTGCTCTCTAAGGTTCGCTCCTCCATCAACGTGAAGATTCCAGCTCATATATCATAGCTGCCTCATCGCAGTCAGGGAACTTGGGGCAACGCAAACACTCCCCCCAGACCTTGCGTGGCAGCTCCATTTTGTCCACTTGGCGAAAGCCAAACTGCTCAAAGAAATCGGGCTTATAGGTGAGACAGAAGATGGTTTCGATGCCCATACCTCTCGCCTCTTCGAGGCAGGCCTGGATCAGCAGGGCACCGGCCCCCTGGTCCTGCATCTCCTCAACTACTGACACAGCCCGGATCTCGGCGAGATCGGACCAGAATACATGAAGCGCGGCACAGGCAACCAATTGCTCGCCATGGCGGACCACAAAAAAGTCCCGCATGTTCTCATAGAGTTCGCTCAGGGCGCGGGGTAACATCTCTCCCTTATCGGCAAAGTAATTGACCAGCTTGTGAATCTGAGGTATGTCATTAATGCGCGACTTTTCAGCCTTCATTTCGGCACTAGTCTCTCCATCAAGGTGCTATAGAAAAATGTTGGGGGCTGGGCCCTCAGGAAACGGGCCGCGTGAGGGCTGAGGCTGACTCTAATGGTGTCCCCGCTCTCCAGTGCCAGGTCAATCTGCCCATCGATGCTCAGCATCGCCTGGTGGTCAGTACGCACTTTTAACTCAACGATAGCTGCAGGCGGAAGCACCAAGGCATTGGAGAAGGTAAGGTGGGGGGAAATGGGGTTTAATAGGATCTCCCTGGACTGGGGATAAAGTATAGGACCACCTGCGGCTAGTGAGTAGCCCGTGCTCCCCGTTGCGGTAGCGATGATCACCCCATCCGCTTTATAGGTGGTTAAAGGAGTACCATCGATAGTGGTCTCAACATAAATGACCCTGGATACGGTGCCTCGTCCTAAGACGACGTCGTTCAAGGCATGATAGGTCCGTTTGCCTGCCAGCTCTGCCTGAAGCATGGCGCGTTCATCGATCCAGCCCTCCCCCTTGAGGAAGGCAGGGAGCTGCTTACGAGCCTCCTCAATACTCAGTTCGGTCATAAACCCGAGCCTCCCCAGATTTATCCCCACAATGGGAACTGACTGAGGGGCCACAGCGCGCGCCGCCCGCAATATGGTGCCATCGCCACCAACGCTGAGGATCAGTTCCGTGCCATCGACCTGGGCCCTGGCCCCCTCCTCATCCCAGGCGGAACAAAGCCAAACAACCGCATTCAGGGAGGGCAAAAAGCCTGCCAGCTCCTCGGCAAAAGCCTTAGCAGCAGCGATTTTTGGGTGATAGAGAATCCCCAGTATCTTCAAGAGCCGATCTCAAAAACTAATCAAATCAACAAAAACTCAAAGGCTAAGTTGCACTGGGAAGTCTATCATTGCGCTAAAGTGCTGTCAAGGTAGAAAGATACCAGCGGCAGTCTCCGCAAACTTCATCAGCATCCAGGGGTAAATACCAAGCAACAACACCCCGAGGCAGGAGAGGGAGAGTGCAATGCGGAGCCCACTTGAGGCGTGCACACCCTCCTTCGATACCGGCTCTCCCAGAAACATCACACGCACTACCCTCAAATAGTAGTATGCGGAGATCACCGAGTTAATCACGGCGATGATAACCAGCCATAGCAGCTCGGCGTTTACGCCAGCGCTGAATATGTAAATCTTGGCCATGAACCCGGCTGTGGGCGGGATACCGGTAAGTGAGATTAGGCAGAGCGCCAGGGCCAAGGCGTATAACGGTGCGCGCCGCACCATTCCAGAGTAGTCGGAGATCTCATCGCTATCGATCTTGTTGGAGATGGCAATGATGGCTATAAATGCTCCTAGATTGGTGAGGGCGTAGCATGCCAGGAAGAAGATTAATGCGCTGCTCGCCTCGGTGGTAACCGCCGCCAGCCCTATCATCAGGTAGCCTGCCTGGGCGATGCTAGAGTATCCCAGCATGCGCTTGATGTTTTTCTGGGCGATGGCGACTATATTGCCCACGGTCATAGTGATGGCGGCGAGCACCGCGAAGATCATACCCCAGTCCAGGCTTGCCGGTCCCAGGGCCTCATAGAAAACCCTTAATATTACCGCAAAGCCCGCCGCCTTACTGGCTACGGAGAGATAAGCGGTAATAGGTGTGGGTGCCCCTTCATAAACATCGGGGACCCACATCTGGAAGGGGACAGCGGCGATCTTGAAGCCAAATCCGGCCACCAGTAACACTATGCCCATGAGGAGCGCCGGACTATCCAACAGCCCCTCAGCGGAAATAGCTGCGGCGATTCCCTCAAGATAGGTGGTGCCGGTAAGCCCGAAAACCAGCGCCATGCCATAGAGAAACACTGCGCTGGCCACCGCACCGAGGAGCAGGTATTTCAATCCCGCCTCGCTGGACTTAGGGTCCTTGAGAAAGCCGGTTAGGACATAAAGAGAGATCCCCGTTAACTCTAAAGCGACGAAGATGGAGATCAGCTCCCTAGTGGATGCCAACAGCATCATCCCCGTAGCGGCCAAGAGAATCAGGGCATAGTATTCCGCGCGAAAGGCGGCGAACTTGCGGGCATACTCGGTGGAAGAGAGGAGCACCAGTGCCGCTACCCCCAGGAAAAAGAGGTGGAAGAAGAGTGAGAAATGGTCAACAGCCAACGCGCCGCCGAAGGAGGTCTCATTTCTACCCCACAGGGATAAGGTGAAGATGACGGGCACGATGAGCCCGATAATGCTCACCCACCCCAGGATCCACTTTCGCCTGATGAACAGGTCCAGGAGAATGACCACCAGAGCCAGGGCCAAGAGGCTTATCACAGGTGACAGAAGATAAAGATCCAACTCTCGCTCCTTTTTCGAACTCTACGTTACGTCAGAATGAACCCTTAGCTATGCTTCATAAATACAGACCCCAACGAGTAGAGCCTACCGAATAGTACGAAAAACCTCCGCTAAATTTAGTAGCTTCTGGGTATCCTGGTGAAGCTCATCCCATATCTTGGGGAGGTCTTCTCGGGAAACCCAGATGCCTTCACCCACGTCGCTACCCGGTCGGAACTCACCGCTCACCAACTGCGCTAAAAAGTCGATATAGATAACGTGAAGCGTCGTCTTGCCATCCGATTTCACGATCCGCTCGAAGGGAGTGAGCGGGGTGATGAGACGTATCTGGAGATTGGTTTCCTCCATTATCTCCCTGGCGACCCCTTGCTCCATGCTCTCCCCCAGTTCTAATTTACCTCCAGGACAGATCCATTTCCCCTGCCAGAAACCATTCCTCTCCGGTACATGCTTCACCAGCAGGACTCGCCCCGCCTCATTAACGATCACGGCTCCAACCGCTACCATTATCTCACCCATAGAACACCCCTAGAATCGGCTGAATGCCCAGTTTAATAACATCGGTAAGTATCCTGGGATAGAGCCCGATGAGCATGATCACCGCTACAAAGGCGAATATATACGCCTTTTCTAGCTTGTCAGCATCGGGCACACCATTATATTCATCTCTCGGTGGGCCATAGAACACGCGCCGCAGCATCCACAGGATGTACCCTGCACCCAGCACTATCCCAGTAATCGCTAGAATGGTATAGATGTGAATGCCGGGAACCATGGTGCTACCGAAGCTGCCAAGGAATGTTATTATCTCGGCGGCGAAACCGCTGGTGCCGGGGAGCCCCAGAGCGGCGAGACCAGCAACGCTGAAGACCACCGCGATTACGGGCATCTGGCGCACCAGCCCGCCAAGCTTGGGGATGCTACGTTCATGCGTTTTGCTGTAGACCAGCCCAACCATGGCAAATAGGAGGCCGGTTATGATGCCGTGGCTGACCATCTGCAGCACGGCACCGGTCATACTCACCTGCGACAGGGCGAAAATGCCGAGCAGGACAAAGCCCATATGGCTCACGCTGCTGTAAGCGATCAGTTTCTTTAGATCTGTCTGCCGCAGCGTCATCGCCGCACCGTAAATCACACCGATAACCGCTACCACAACGAAGAGCGGCGCATAGCTATGCGCAGTCTCAGGGAATATGCCCACCGCAACCCGTATCATACCATAGCCCCCCATCTTGAGGAGCACCCCGGCGAGGACCACGCTCACCGCGGTGGGAGCATCGGTATGGGCGTCGGGGAGCCATGTATGGAACGGGAATATGGGCAGCTTGATCGCGTAGGCAATGATAATGAGGAAGAATATCGCTGCTGCCATCATTGAGCTGAGGATGGAATCGAGACCCATCCCCGCTAGCGCAATCATGTCGAAGGTTCCCGCTTGGAAATAGAGCAGCAGGATACCGACGAGCATGAAGGCGCTGCCGAAGAGGGTATAGAGGACGAACTTAATCGCCGAGTACTCCTTCCTCCCCGTGCCCCATATGGAGATAAGCATATACATCGGTATCAGCTCCACCTCCCAGAAAATAAAGAACAGAATCAAGTCCAGGGAGCAGAACACTCCTAGGATGCCCGTTTCCAGTACCAGAAGCCAGGCGAAGTATTCCCTGACCCTGAGGTCTATATTCCACGATACAAGTACTGCAACGAAGCCGATAAAGGTGGTGAGGAGTACCAGGGGCAGGCTTAGCCCATCGACGCCCATAAAGTACTGGACATTGATCGCCGGGATCCACGACAACTGCTCCACAAACTGAGGCCCGTCAAGTGAGCGGTCGAACATAGAGAAGAGGGCTAGAGATAGGAAGAAAGATACCGCGGTGAAAGCAGCGGCGGCAAGCTTTATCCGCCTGGGGTTAGCCCCGGGGAGCAGGGCGATAACGATCGCCCCGATAACGGGGAGGAAGACGATTATCGATAGATAGGGAAAATCCAACCTTTCCTCCTATTTTCTAGCTAAATATAAGTAGGAAAGCTACGATTGCCAGGATGCCAATAAATATGGCCAGTCCATAGACCTGTAGCTGTCCCGTTTCTAGCTTCCGCATAACTTTCCCGCCCGCCACTGTGATCGTAGCGATGCCGTTCACCGAACCGTCGACAATGTAGGTATCGACCCATTGAAAGGCGGCGAAAATGCCGTCCACTAAGAATCTCATCACGAAGAACCTCTCGTAAAGCTCATCGAAGAAGTATTTGCGGATAAGTAAAGTATAGACAGGGCCAAGGCTCTGCCCGATAGATTTCGCTGAGAGTAACTTCCTTCCGTATATGATATAGGCCAGCAAGATACCAGCGATTCCAAGACTGAGCGACACCCAGGCTAGCCAGCTTGTCAGGGCGCCAAAGAAGCTGAAGTTGACATCCGCCCCCAGGAAATCTCCAACCGGCAGCCACCCCGCAATCACTGCAAATATAGCCAGGATAACTAGTGGGATGATTATGATCTTGGGCGACTCGTGCAGGCCATGGCTGTGGCTGCCTTCCTTACCACCCCGGTACTCTCCGTGGAAGGTGAGGAATACCACGCGGAACATGTAGAAGGCGGTCATGAAGACGGTGATTATCGCTAACCAGAATAAAACTGGAGTATACGCGTGTGCCTCATGCAGGATGCCCTCTTTACTCCAGAATCCCGCCAGCGGCCAGATGCCGGCAAGGCTCAATGAGCCTATGACGAAGGTGACGTATGTCCAGGGTTGTACTTTCCTGAGCCCGCCCATCTTTCTCATATCGAAGGTTCCCGTGGCATGGCTGGTGCTCCCCGAACCCAGAAAGAGGAGTGACTTGAAGAAGGCGTGGGTGAACAGGTGGAAGATTGCCACCGCTACCCCCAGCGTTAGGGCATGATGCCCATCGAGATGACCGCTGGCATAGCCTATCCCGACTGCCCCTAGGCCCAGCATCATGTAGCCGAGCTGGCTGATGGTGGAGTATGCCAGAACGCGCTTAATATCGGTTGCTACCAGACCCATCGTGGCGGCGAATATTGCGGTGAAGCCTCCGATAATGGCCACTACGGTGATCGCCGTCTCGGAGGAGGCGATCATTGGGAACATACGTGCTACTAAGTAGACACCAGCGGTGACCATGGTAGCAGCATGGATCAGGGCGCTGACCGGTGTCGGGCCCTCCATGGCATCGGGGAGCCAGGTATGTAGTGGGAACTGACCCGACTTACCCACTGCCCCGGAGAATATGCCGATAGCCGCCAAGGTGAGCGTTGAACCGCCTAACACCCCCGCAAGGGCGAGCTCATGAAGCTCCCCAATATCAAATGTGCCGGTTTTGACATAGAGGAAGATGATTGCCACCAGAAAGCCGAAGTCGCCGAGGCGGGTCACCACAAAGGCCTTCATCGCCGCCCTGGCCGCCTCGGGTTTATGGAACCAGAAGCCGATGAGCAGGTAGGAGCAGAGACCTACCCCCTCCCAGAATAGGAAGAGGAAAAGCAGGTTATCCGCCAGTACCAGCCCCAGCATCGAAGCGGTGAACAGCGACATGAAGGCGAAGTAGCGCGCAAATCCCCCGTCTCCCTTCATGTAGCCAATGGAGTATATCTGTACCAGGAGGCTTATGGTGCTGACCGTAACTACCATTATCGCTGCCAGCGAGTCCATCGTTATACCTATATTGATTACAGTGTCGCCGATAGCCAGCCACTGGTAGCTGGTGCTGGTCAGGACATGATTCTCCGCTCCACTAACTGAGATTAGTGCCCAGATAGAAAGGATGAGAGAGCCTACGATGGCACAAATGGTGGTATACGCGCTGAGCTGGGGACGATTGTTGAAGAAGGGTCTCAATACAAATGAAATAACGAGAAAGGAGAACAAGGGCAACAGTATTATGGCGAAAATCATTCCAGTTGGCATTGTACTACCACTTCATCAGATCGAACTTCTCCGCATCCACCGTCTTCCTGCTTCGATAAATAGCGATTATGAGCGCCAGGCCAACCGCCGCCTCAGCAGCAGCGACCACCATAATGAAGATGACAAAGACCTGCCCGGAAATAACATGGCTATATCGGGAGAAGGCCACCATGGTGATATTGACCGCAGTGAGCATGATCTCGATGCTCATCAGGATGACCAGCGCGTTTCGCTTCGCCAGAACGCCGTAGAGCCCGATAGCGAAAAGCACCGCCGAAAGGATTAGGAAATGTTCAAGGCCAACAGCCATCTTTTATTTCTCCCTCACCAATACGATAGCACCGATTATCGCTGCCAGGAGAAGCGCTGCCGCTATTTCAAAGGCAAGGACAAAGCCATCCTCCCCACTAAATAGGGCCTGCGCAATCGCCGTAGTGGTGGGCTCGGTGGGAAGCTCAGCGATGACGTGCCAATCGGTACTTACCACCACAAAGACCATGGTTACCAGGAATAAAAGTCCTATTAATAAGGCGGGGAGCCGTAACCTCCCAGAGGGACTGCCCCGCCGGCTCTCCCTCGTGAGCATGATGGCGAAGATGATCAGCACCCCGATCGCTCCTACATAGATGAGCACCTGCGCTCCGGCGAGGAAATCGGCGCTGAGGGTGATGTAGATCCCGGCTACGGTGAAGAAGCAGAGTACCAGGAAGAGGGCAGCGCGGAATATATCGCGCATTAATACCACTGCCAGGGCTGCACCCACGCTCACCACTGCTAAAACCCAGAAGGCAATATCTAAACCCATCACTTCACCTTTTCCTTCTCCTCTTCCTCCTCCTCTACCACCCGGTTGCGGTCTAAAAGAAGGGCCTGTTTGGGCAAGGCCGGCTCAATCTCGGGACGGGCATAGGCGCTCGGCTGCTTCTCGGGGGATGGTTTCAGCCCCTCCTTATCCAGTGCCATGTCTCCCCTGCGGTAACAGGCTGCCTCGTAGATTCTCGATAAATAGAGCCGGTGGGCGGGACATGCCTCGATGCACAGGCCGCAGAATATGCATTCTCCGAGGTCGATGTCGAACCTATCCACCCCGGTCATGCCCTCCGGGGTTTCTTGGGGCACTATCCTGATAACCCCGTAGGGACAGGCATCTTCGCACTGCCGGCACCAGGCACAGAAACCGCAGTTAAGGCATCTGTTGGCTTCCTCTATAGCCGTCTCCTCTGAAAAGCCGAGTGCTGCCTCCTCGAATCCGCGGATCCTAGCCTCAACCGGTAGATGAGGCATCTTTGCTCTATCTTTACTCTCGACGTCACTGATATCCAGATCCTCGAAAGCTACCTCCTTTAGCGGCAGCACTGGCTCTAGCTCTTCGAATTTTTCGCCGCGTAGGTAACAGTCGACGGCGAGGGCGGTCCTGGTCCCGGCCCCGATAGCCTCAACCACTGTAGCTGGCCCACTAACCGCATCCCCGCAGGCGAAGATGCCTGGTATGTTGGTAGCCATGCTGAGCGGATCGACCTCGAATGTTCCCCTCTTTGTGATGTTTAACTCATGATCCTGGGGCAGGCAGGAGAGGTCGATGGCCTGACCGATGGCAGGGATGAGCATGTCAATGTCGAGGACAAACTCCGATCCCTCGACAGGTACCGGGCGTCTTCTGCCGCTGGCATCAGGTTCACCCAGCTCCATCCGAATACACTCCAGGCCTGCCATCTTACCGCTATCCTCAAGGACCCTGACCGGCGCTGCCAGGTAATGGATCTTGATCCCCTCTGCCTCGGCATCCTCTATCTCCTCCTCATCGGCCGGCATCTCCTGCCTCGACCTGCGGTAAACAATAGTTACGTCCTTGGCGCCGAGGCGTAGGGCGGTTCGCGCAGCGTCGATGGCCACATTGCCCCCGCCGACTATGGCCACCCTATTTCCCACCTTGACCTTTTTGCCTAGGAGGCCATCCCTGAGGAAGAAAACCCCGTGATACACCCCCTCAACGTCTTCGCCGGGAATGTCCAGTTTCATGCTGTCATGGGCACCCACAGCTATGATAATTGCTTTATATCCCTGTCCTTTGAGCGACTCCAGTGTCAGGCCATTTTTGCCTACCGGACTGTTCAGTTTAAGCTCGACGCCTAGCTGCAGGATGCCATCGATCTCCTTTTGCAGCACTGCCTTGGGCAAGCGATACTCCGGAATACCTACCGCCATCATCCCGCCGGCGATGGGGAGCGCTTCAAATACGGTCACGCCGTAGCCCATCCTTACCAGGTCGCGGGCGGCGGTTAACCCTCCGGGCCCCGAGCCAATAACCGCTACCCGCTCGTCTCTGGTTCGGGGGTACGGGGTTATCTCTCCCCTCCCTATGCTCATTTCGTAGTCAGTCACGAAACGCTTGAGGTCTCGGATGGCGACGGCTTTATCCATGGATTTCCGGTTGCATGCCGTCTCGCAGGGGTGGGTGCAGACCCGCCCGCAGACGACGGGGAAGGGATTGGTCTGTCTGATGAGCCCAACCGCTTCAACAAATCGACCCTGGGTGATAAGGGCGACATATCCCTGCACATCCACACTGGCAGGACATGCCGCAATGCATGGAGCCCGTTTCCGCTCGTCCCGCACAAATCTTTGCCCCCGCGCCCGTTTGGAGACGCTGAGCCGCTGCTCCGGATATTGCACCGTGATGGGATGACGGAAAAGATGCCTGAAGGTCAGCGCCATACCCTTGGCCACTCCCCGACCAAAATGAGTAAAGCTTACCCTCTCGCCGTACACCCTGAACATGCTTGACCAGAGGACGATTAGTATAGCAGCGATGGGGATATTGACGAACATAAGCCACCACGGGAACTCGGGCCATAAGATAACCTCGATACCGGTGATAAAGATATTAATAATCGCCAGGGGGAAGAGGAATTTCCAGGCAAACTCCATCAGCTGGTCCACCCTGAGTCGCGGCAGGGTGCCACGCATCCATACAAGTGCAGCGAATATAATGAACACCTTGAGCATGAACCACATTGCATCCGGTAACAGTGGTCCCTTTCCACCGCCAAGGAAAAGCGCTGTCAGAATAGCGGAGGCAGCGAAGGCATGGGCGTATTCCCCCAACATGAACAGGCCATACTTCATTCCAGAGTATTCAGTATGGAAACCTGCCACGATCTCGGAATCTGCCTCTAGAAGGTCGAAGGGGCTGCGGTTGATCTCCGCCGCCAGTGCCAGGAAGAATATTAAGAATCCCAGGGGCTGAAGTAAAAAGAAGGGCACAGTTTGTGCCTCTACTATGCTAACCATTGACATGGAGCCGGCTATTATAAGCACACCTATGATGGAAAGCACCAGCGGGATCTCATAGCTTATCATCTGGGCCATAACGCGCATGGCACCGAGAAGGGAGTACTTATTACTTGAGCTCCACCCCGCCATGAAAATGCCGACGACACCCAGTGAGGATATAGCAATTATGTAAAGTATGCCTATGTTAAGATCGGCGATGAAGGCACCGTGGCCCCAGGGTATGATGGCGAAGATCAGCAGCACCGGAACGAACGTTATAACAGGGGCCAGCCAGTGAATCTTGCGGTCCGCGAGTATGGGAATGATATCCTCTTTAAGTAGAATCTTAACGGCATCGGCTATCGGCTGAAGGACACCCTGCGGCCCTGCCCGATTGGGTCCCTGGCGAATCTGGAACCTCCCTATTAATCTTCGCTCAATATAGATAAAGGCCATTACCACCAGCAAGATAAAGGTGGAGAGGATGGTGAAGGCGATCAATACAGGTATGAGATACGCTGCCCAATCAGGTAAATAGTTTAGCAGCCAATTCTGGAATTGCTCGAGAACTCCCACTAGCGATCTACCTCGCCCATACAAATATCAATGCTGCCAAAGGTGACTATAGCATCGGCCAGCTTCCATCCGATAATCATATCGCGGAGTACGGTGAGGTTTATAAGTGCTGGGGGACGTACCTTGAAGCGATATGGTTTAGCAGAGCCATCGCTCACGATAAAAAAGCCCAGCTCTCCTTTAGGGCCCTCTACCCTGCCATAGGCTTCCCCTTTAGGCGGCTTGAAAGTCGGCGATACTCTGGTGCATACCTCCCCCTGGGGAAGCTGCTCCATTGCCTGCTTAACGATACGCACGCTCTGCTTTATCTCCTCGATCTTCATCCGATATCGATCGTAGTTATCGCCATTGGTGCCGGTGGGGACATCGAAATTGAATCGGTCATAAATGGAGTAGGGGTCGGCCTTGCGCAGGTCCCACTTCACCCCGCTGGCCCGCAGTACCGGGCCGGCTACCGAGGCATTGATGGCCTTATCCGCCGGTAGAATACCTATCCCCTTGGTGCGGGCAAGTACGATTTCGTTTTCGGCAATAAGCTGATCGTATTCATCGATATAGCCGGGCATCTCATCGATAAAACGCTTTAGTGCCGGGATAAATTCGCCGGGGATATCGTGGCTAACCCCGCCGAAGCGCATATAGTTATAGGTCAGTCGCTGCCCGCATGCCATCTCAAAGAGATCCAGGATCTTTTCCCGCTCCCGTAACATATAGAGAACTGGAGTCATAAAGGCACCCATGTCATTGAGGAAAAAGCCTACACCCATGAGATGACTTGAGATCCTCATGAGCTCAGCCATTATTATCCTGATATATTCTGCCCGCTCAGGTACCTCGATACCAGCAAGTTTTTCCACCGCCAGCACATAGGCAAAGTTATTAGACATGGCGGCCAGGTAGTCCAGCCTATCGGTAAACGGGATATTCTGAACATAGGTTTTGTGCTCGGCAAGCTTTTCAATTCCGCGATGGAGGTAACCGAAGACGGGCTCCATATCGATGATAACCTCGCCATCGAATGTGACCCGCATACGAAACACCCCGTGGGTCGAGGGATGCTGCGGCCCTATATTAATAGTAACTGGTTCGGTTTCGAGCGTCATTTACTCACTGCTTTGTCGCTTTTCCACCGCCTGGTACGTCTATAATGAAATCTTTCCTCAGCGGATAGCCTTGGAACCCGTCCCAGAGGAAGATTCGTTTCATATTCGGGTGCCCATCAAAGGAGATGCCCAGTAGGTCATATATCTCGCGCTCCTGAAAATCTGCCCCCTGCCACAGGCTGACCACTGAGGGCACCTTGGGATTTTTACGCTCATGGCACTTCGTCTTTAAGATGATGCTATGGTTATTTTCTAGCGAGGTCAAATGGTACACCAGTTCGAAATAGTCGATGTAATCGACAGCGGTGATGCTGTTGAGGTAATCGAGATCGAGGCTCTCTTTGATGAAGCGCGCCACTTCAAGAAGCGCTTCGCTGCGGACGAAAACAGCGGTTTCATCGGAACCAGTGATCGTATCGGGGAATTTCTCCCCTATTTGCTGTGCGACCTCTGGGCCGGAAAGCTGCTTAGTCATCCTTTTCTTTCTTTATAAGTTTGTCTTTCAAGACCTTGCGATGTAACTCCATGAACCCGTGGAGTAGACCCTCGGGGCGCGGCGGGCACCCGGGGATATAAACGTCTACGGGGACGATCAGGTTTATCCCTGGAACTACGCTATAGGAACCGCGGAAGCATCCGCCGCTGATGGTGCAGGCTCCCATAGCTATAACCCATTTCGGCTCGGCCATCTGATCGTAGATTCGCCTCAGGGCCGGGGCCATCTTCCAGGTGAGCGTGCCGGCAACGAGCATTAAGTCGGCCTGGCGTGGAGAGAAGCGAAAAACCTCCATACCGAATCGAGAAAAGTCATAGCGCGAAGCGGCAGCACAGATCATCTCGAAAGCACAGCAGGC